>JAYTMW010000267.1:0-24197 GCA_043728105.1 Saprospiraceae bacterium
GCCTTGTCCATCATGTCGTTTTCGTCGGTCGCAATGTCGTCAATGATGCCCACGGCAAGGGCCTCTTTGGGCGTGCAATAATGCCCATCGCACACAATATGGTAGGCTTTTTCGAGACCCAAAAGCCACATCAATCGGATGATAGAGCCACCGCCAGGCATCAATCCCAAAGACGTTTCGGGCAAACCCAATTGAATATCTGATTTATCCAACGCAATACGATGATGACACGCCAACGCTAAACCAAAACCCGGCCCCAAAGCTGACCCGTTCAAAGCAGCCACCACGGGCACGCCAGGGCTTTCAATGTCTCTAAAAAATTTGGTGAGCATTTCGGAGGTTTCAAAAATCTCCGTGGCATCCGTGCAATTGTAGTAAAAATCCAAATCGCCGCCGTAGAGAAAATTCTTTTTGCCCGACGTGATGATGACCCCTCTCAGTAATCCCTTCTCTTTTTCCGTTTTGAGGTGCTTGATGACAGGCACAAACGTCTTTCCGATGTCGTGGCTGATGATGTTGTAGGTGCTGCCCTCCATGTCGAGGGTGAGCGTGACGATGTTGTTGGTATCTTTTTCGTAGCGAATCATGCTGTCAGATTTTTGTGAATTTAGGATTCAGAACAAAGTAAGACATTTTTTGAAATACTACAAAATAGTGCGATGCGGATTGGGTTTTTATCTGATAAAAAAATGTTAGACGCACAAAATGTTGTGTTATCCTGCGTGTCATTTTTTTTTAGGAAAATAAGAAAGAGGTACTGTATGGAAGTACGGAGTGCCGCATAGAAGTACGGAGTGAGGAGTACGGAGTGATACGCTTTTTTTGTCATTCAGAAGGAATCTCTTTTGTGCCTTTTGAGTATTTAGAAGAAAGCAAAGTACAAGAGTGATTCCTAAATGACAAAAGGCACAAAAGAGATTCCTCCTGAATGACAAAAAAACGCATTACTCCGTACTCATTACGCCTCACTCCGTACTTATATACGGCACTCCGTACTTCCATACAGTACCTCTTTCTTATTTTCCTAAAAAAAAATGACACGCATGATTATTTTTGATGGATTGGCACCACGTGTACTTGTTTTTACCACACCCTTCAAAGGTTTGATTCTGAATTTTGCCCACGTGTCGGTGAGGAGGCCCCTCAGTATTTTACAAAAAAAACTGCCTTTCGCAAAGGAGAGGCAGTTTTTTTGTGGCTAAAATTTGGGTGAAAAATCAAGCAGCCTTAGAAATGGGCAACATTTTTTCCAAAGAATGAATGACATTATCGAGTGCGGCATCAATTTCAAGAGATTGTTCCTCTTTCAAATCGCCTTTGGCAATTAAATCAATCATGTTGATACCCAATGAATCTATATCATCCAAAAGATATTGAAACAACTCTTCAGGCTTTAAGCTCAACAGATGTTTTTTCAAAAAAAGATGCTTATCATTTTCAGAAGATAAAGCATTGTAGGTATCCCAAAGGGCTTTATTGTCGAGTATCATTATCGTCTAATTTTTGTTTCATTTTTTTTAAATACAAGATATGGTCGAGTGTTCTATCCGTAAAAATAGTTTATATTTTCAAAAATAATTGTATTTTTGTTTTAAATTAATTCAAAATCTATTTAAAAATAGTCGCTACTAATATCGAAAATCGTAAAATGGAACTCATTAGTTTTATCATTACTTTGCAACAAGAAGAAGCTGTTGCGGCTTTCGAGCGTATTGTGCCATCACTTAAAAAAACAGTAAAATCAAAAAAGAAAACATCTAAAAAAGAAGATTTGACCCATTTTGCCCGTCCGATTCGAGACGATATTACCATTGAAGAATTGATGCAGGAACAACAATTTACAGTATTTGACCGCAAAGGATTTGACCAAATTATCAAAAAAATGGATATTAAAGAACCTATTGAAGAACTTTTAGCTCAGATATGAGCCTTGATAATTCCACTCTCAATCATCAAAACTCTCCACAACCTCATTTCTAAACGAGTCAGGTGCTTGATTGTTTTTGATAAATTGGCACCACGTACACTCCTTTTTACCGCACCCATCAAATTCTTGATTCTGAATTTTCGTCCACGTGTCGGTGAGGAGGCCCCTCAGTATTTCAACGTCTTTTGACTCAAAATCAAGCACTTTTGCCTTGAAAACGCCTTTATTATCCGCTTCGAGGTACGTTATATCACCCGATTTTACTTGAACTAAATGCGAGCGATAATTTTCATACAGTATTTTATAGAAAACCAATTGCCGCCAATAAGCTCCGCCGTTGGGGTTGGCTTTGGTGGGGCGGCGCAGGCGATCTTCGGTCGGTTTGCCCGATTTGTAATCCGTGATGTGTGCCGTACCGTCGTCTTTAAATTCTATTTTATCCAAAACGCCTTTTAGTGGTACGCCGTCACTTTCCGCCGTGAATGACTTTTCAATCACCACATTTTTTGACCACGTTGGCGTAAATTGATTGTAGAGTGCCGCCAAACTTGCTCGACCCATTTCTAAACGGCGTTGGTATTCTCGGTCAGAAAAATAGCCTTTTTGTCTTTGTAAATCAATCTCAAAATAACGGATAAAATCGCTTTGCGGCGGGAATATTTTGTCTTTTGAACGCAACATTTCACCAAATAATTTCCTTAGTGCGTAGTGCATCGCATCGCCAAAACGAGCCGATTCGGACATCACCGTAGGCACTTTTAGGATGTATTCAAAATAAAAACTAAGCGGACATTCCAAATAGGCATAAAGGGCGGATACACTTAACCTGAAATCATATAAAATCTCCGTAATGAACTCTTTTTCAATGAGTTGTATATTTATTTTTGACTCATTTGATAGGTATTCTACTTGATTTTCGATTAAAAAATCTTTGTCCAAAACGGCTTTTTCTATGGGCAAATCCACCTCGTCCACGAATTGGCTGCGGCTCAAAGCCTTGCCTCGCTCGTCGGCTTGGGCGTAGCTGATGTGCAGGTGTGCCTTCGCCCGTGTGAGGGCCACGTAGAACAGGCGGCGGCGGGCTTCCGTGAAATCCGCTTCGGTGGTGTAGGTGAGCGTGTCGGGCAATTTGAAGCGACCACTTTTCGAGGATTTGCTCTCTTCCCACTCCGAATTGATGGCATCAATCAAGAAAACGTGGTCAAATTCTAAGCCTTTGGCGGCGTGGGCGGTGGTCAAAACGACCCCCTCAGTATTTGAGACATTTTGGACGAGTTCAACCGAAATTCTGTTTTTATCTAAAATATCTAAGGTGTTGAGCAAGCCTTTCAAATCGAAACGAGGTTTTTTATCGGTTTCTGATTTTATAAATTCAAAAAAGGTATTTAAAATTTGTAGCTGCCAAACTTTATCGGGTCGGTCTTTAATCCAAATCATCAGCCCGCTGTGATTGATGACTCGCTCGATGAAACTCAAAAGTGAGTGGTTGGGCAAACTCGCAATGGCCTTTTCAAAGAATTCGGATACCTGTTTTATATTCTTTTCTTCTACAAAATTTAATTTGGGTAAATTTAAAAATACATCACGCCACATCAAAAAGGTGTAGGCATTGTCGCTTTCATTTTTTCTTTGATTTTGCTTAAAAACATGACTTACCAATGTCAAAACATCATTTTCGTTAATGTTTAAGAAGTTGATATACAAGAGTTTAAACAAAATATGCTCACCCGAATAAGGCATTCTACTTTCTAATAAAACATATTCTAAAATCAAACGCAAGTTTTGAATCAAAGGGGTATCTAAGACGTTTACCCGCCGTTTTGTTTGATACGGAATACCCTTTTTTTCTAATAAAGCAATAAAAACTTCTGCCTCACGGTGGCGTGCGTATATGAGCGCAACTTCGTTTAAAGGTAACTTTTGGGCTTGAATTTGCTCAATTTTCTGAATAATATCGGCTGTTTCATGGAAGCGATTGGGGTATTCTGTGATGGTCGGTACGGTTTGCAGTTTTGCAGTTTTTCCTTTCGCTTTTAAATGCTTATCAATTTTTATGTTATGTAACTCATTGATAATACGCAAGTTGTTGAGGTCAATAATTTTTTTAGACGCATCCAATATATTTTGAGTTGACCGATAATTCTCTTTTAAAACCAGCGTTAAAAGATTTTTTTGATAGGTATCATAAAAATCAACAAGGCTTTTTAGCCGTGCGCCTTGAAACTCATAAATGGCTTGGTCGTCATCGCCAACGATGAAGATATTGGGGTTGTCCCAATACTCAATCAGTTGTGACAAAATTTTATTTTGCGAACCATTGGTATCTTGGTATTCATCCACCAAAAAATAGAGATATTGCTCTTGATATGACCTCAAAAGGAACGAAAATTTCTGAAAAGCATCAATCACCCACAAAATCATGTCGTCAAAATCGTAGCGGTGCGACCCCCTCAGTATTTTTTCAAAATCGTCGTAAAGAGCCACCGCCGAGGCCAAACGTTCCATTTTTGCCGTCTCTTCTTCAATGATTTCCGTCTTCAAATCACCCTTTTGCCATTGCCCTTTGCGGGTGGTTTGGTAGCTGTTTTCAGGTCGAAGGGGCAGGGAAGCGATGTATGCTTCTATTTTTATTAAGGTATATTCAACCGACCAAGCCTCGGTTTTCATGATGCGGAAAAGGCTTGCAAGGTGTTTTTCATAAAAATAAACATCCGCCCCACGTCCTTTTTTGAGCAAATGATCGTAGGGCAATTCATCAATAATGCGGCGCAACATTTCCTGCCTTTCGAGGTCGTCGAGGAGTGCCAAATCTTGGCGACCAAAGAGGTCAAGGTGGTCTTGAATTATTTTATTACAAAAAGAATGAAAGGTAAAAATATGCACTTTATGCGCTGCGGGGCCTATGATTTGCAACAAACGCTCACGCATGGCCCGCACGCCCGCATCCGTGAAAGTGAGGCATAAAATATTGTAAGGTGCGGTGTCAGTTGCCGTCAAAATTTGCCCAATGCGGGCGGAGAGAATGTGGGTTTTGCCCGTACCCGGCCCCGCCACTACGAGGACGGGGCCTTCGATGTGTTTCACGGCTTGCAATTGCTCTTTGTTGAGCGTTTTGAGCGTTTTTGTAAATTGTGTGTTGTATTCGGACATATTTTTTTTGTTCAAAAAGTTTATTAAGTGTTTATTTACACCATATCAACTTGCGTCAAGTTTGAAACTTGACGCAAGTTATTCAATCTACACAAGCCTCATTTCCCATACCATTTTGTCAATGTTTTTTGCCCCATTTTCCCCTGTGGCGTATAATCTTTTTCGATATAACCTTCGTGTCCCATGCCTTCGGGAAACCATTTCCAGATGAATCCGCCACCCCACCAATCCTCTTTCCAGAAGGTTGTGAACAAGGCTTCTAAGGCGTTTGATTGAGCTAACTCATTGATTTTCAAAGAGTTAATACGTTTTTCAACGTCCCATGATTGATAGGCGCAACCATCCACGCTAAGGTAGCCGTACTCGGTGAAAAGAATGGGTTTACCCGTTTTTTTATACACGGATTTGAGTGCGTCAAAATGTGGTTTCCACGCCGTTTGAAGCTCCGATACTGAGGGGGTGTCTTTTTGAACCAACGAAAAATAGGCATCCACGCCCACGTAATCTAAGGCATCCCAAAACGGCACAAGCGGATATTCGTCCCAATTGGCAGCATAAACCAACTTGCCTTTATATTGTTTTCTAACTTTTGCAATAAATGCACGCCAAAATTGCTCTCGCCTAACGACCGACATTTTAAACTCTGTGCCAACACAAATCATCGCCACATTTTTCTCGATGGCTATTTTTATAAAGAAATCCATATAGGCTTCGTAGTCTTTTTCCCAACTTTCCCACTCGGCATCGGTCTTGAAATCCAAACCACCTGTCCAGCCACCCGGCACATAGACTTGTGGTTTCATCATCACATTTATGCCCGCTTTGTGCGCCGAGTCAATCGTGATGCGCACGCCTTCGGGACGCTCGCCCCACCAATGTCCGCCGTCACTTTTGTAATGCACTTTGGCTTCGCCGACCTTTGTAAAACCATAAGGAATCACCGCAATCCAATCGGCATTGACGGCTTTTACGTCCATCATGGGTGCCGCTTTGAAGGGGCGAGGGGGAGCTACAAAACTCAAACCTTTGAATTTTGGTTTATTTTTCCAATCATTTTCGTTAGAAACGGCAACAATTTCCTCTTTTTTTGCTTCAAATATTGAGGGCTCCCTTGATGCAAACGCATTGGCATTTGGCGTAGGATTTTGGCAGTTTTGATGCAAAACCATTCCAAGACACAAGCATATAAAAAGTGGAACAGATTTAATCATTTTAAATTTTTTCTCAAAGTTAAAAAGACTTCGCTCAATTTCGTTTAATTTTGAGCTTTGATAATTTTGAGCTACGAATTTTGCGAATTTACGAATTTACGAATTTTGGGTTTTTCCATTTTAAAATAAACTACACATGTCTGAATTTACGACTAAGAGAACAGAGATTGCTACGTTGGGCGAATTTGGCTTGATTGACCATTTGACTAAAAACAACGAAACCATTAACGCTTCAACCATTACGAGTATTGGTGATGATGCAGCCGTGATTGATAACGGGCGTTTTCAGACGGTTATTTCAACGGATTTGCTTGTAGAAGGCATCCATTTCGACCTTATGTATATGCCTTTGAAGCATTTGGGCTATAAATCGGTGGTCGTGAACCTATCAGATATTTACGCTATGAATGCGCACCCAAAGCAAATTTTGCTCTCTTTGGCATTGTCCAATCGCTTTTCGGTGGAGGGTTTGGAGGAGTTTTACGAAGGGGTTTATGCAGCGTGTCGGCACTACGGCGTTGATTTGATTGGGGGCGATACGACCTCTTCGCCACGGGGTTTAGTGATTAGCGTGACGGCCATTGGGCAAGGCGAAAAAGGTAAAATTGTCTATCGCAACGGAGCAAAAGTGGGCGATTTGGTGTGCATCACGGGCGATTTGGGGGCGGCTTATTTAGGTCTTCAAATTTTAGAAAGAGAAAAACAACTCTATTTGGACAACCCTGCCTTGAAACCTGATTTGGAAGAACAAACGTATTTAGTAGGTCGCCAATTGAAGCCCGAAGCCCGCAAAGACATCATCGAAGCCTTTGCCAAAAACAATGTGATTCCGACTTCTATGATGGACATTTCGGACGGTTTGGCTTCGGAACTACACCATATATGTAAGCAATCGGGCGTTGGTGCTTTCATCGAAGAGACAGGCGTTTCGATGCACCCCGACACGCAATTGATGGCAATAAAATTTCAAATTGACCCCATCACGTGCGCCCTAAGCGGCGGCGAAGACTACGAATTACTGTTTACAATTGATCCAAATGATATTGAAAAAATAAAATATTTACCCGACATTTTTATTGCGGGAGAGATTGTGAAGCAAGAAGATGGTATTCGTTTGCATACAAAAGGTGGGAATATTCACCCGATTACGGCGCAGGGGTGGAGCCATTTTTAGTGGGTTAATTGGTTGATAATCAATGGGTTAGGGTGGGAAATGGTTGAAATACTGAGGGGGGCTTTGCTTTTTTAAATAACCTAAAAGAATAAATTGACAGAGTTGAGTAACATAAAATTAGATTTGCAAGGCTAACAATTTACCTTGCGAATTTTAATGAGACCCCTTCAGTATTTTCACCATTTTAACCAAAAAAGCCATAGCGTATTTAACACGCTATGGCTTTGTAACTTATTGAAAACAATAGATTTACAAATTATTTATCTTTAACATCTATGCGTTCAATCAATCGAGTAGAAATCCTTAGAAAATCCATTTCGGTGATAATGCCTATCAATTCATTCTCATCATTGACAACGGGCAGACAGCCAATTTTATATTCTCGCATCATTTTCAGAGCGTCTAAAAGTCGGGCTTTGGGCTTCACCGTTTTTGGCGTATCAATCATAATATCCTTCACGATTATTTGATTTTTGGACACCAATTTTGCGCTTTGCGTATAATGCCTCAGTAGCAAACGTGACGTTATCAAACCCACTAATTTACCTTGGGCATTTTCGACGGGCATGTATCGGATTTTACGCCAATCCATCATTTGCGCCACAAATTCGATGATGTCATCACGCTGAACGGTGAATAAATCGGTTTGCATAAACTCCTCTACGTGCAGGTGCGACGGGTGATAGGTTTCCAACGCTTCGGTGCTGGGCAATTCCCACGTGTGACCTGGTTTTTGTTGCCACTGATTTTTTATCATCGCCGATGTGATGGTCGTGACGGCTTCATCCACGGTCACTTCTTTGGTTAGTTTTGTGAACGCTCGAAGCTGCCAACGTGCGCCCGTCATGTGTTGCTCCGCCCGTTCTTCGATGATGTTCATGTATTTTGTGATGTCGGCTTCATCCACGCCTCTCGATCTCAAACCTTCTTTGGCAATGGGCAGCAATTCTTCCAAAATCAACTCCCGTGGGCCTATTTTTTTGTCGTTAATCCAAGTATATTTTGTGTCGAAACCAAATTTAGCGGCTTTATCGAAGTTGTCACGGATGTCTTCAAAACCAATGATGTCTCTCACATCATCGTATTTATTGGCAAAACCAATCATCAAACCCAACCAAAAAGCGGCATTTGCGGACGCATCCACCACCGTAGGTCCCGCAGGAATCACTCGATTTTCGATGCGCAAATGCGGTTTTCCGTTGTCGCTGATGCCGTAGCAAGGGCGATTCCAACGGTAAACCGTTGAGTTGTGAATTTGTAAGGCACGGAGCTTTGGCACTTTGCCTTTTGCCACTTGTTCGAGCGAATCTTCCTCAATCACATCGCCCAAAAGGACTCTAAAACGGGCAATATCTTCTTTATAAATTTCTAAAATAGACTCTTTTAACCAACCTTTTCCAAAGCTCACACGAGGGCTACGCTCCCGCAAATGTTCATGCGAAGTACGGGTATCGAGCGATTGTTGGAACAAAGCGATGCGGGTTTCGTGCCACAACCGACGACCAAAAACCAAAGGCGAATTGGCGGCAATGGACACCATCGGAGCCGCCAACATTTGCGCAATATTGTACATTTTGACAAAATCCTTCGGCGCAACTTGCAAATGCACTTGAAAACTCGTGTTGCAAGCCTCCAAAAGCGGCGAATCGTGGCGAATATGGAGTTCATCAATGCCATCGAGTCGCAACTCAAAATGCTCGTCTCCCCGCAAACTATGCTCTTTGATGCTTTCCATCAAAGCCAAATAGCGGGGTTTGGGCGTGAGGTTGGTCATGTCCAAATCAAACTTGCGGAGGGTGGGAAGGATGCCCGTCAAGACGACCTCGGCATTAAATTCTTTGACTACTTCTCTGATTTTTGTCAGACCGTCATAGTTTTCATTTTCCATTGCGCTGAGGCAATTTCCCTTAAATTCTAAGGGCGAAAGGTTGGTTTCTAAGTTAAATTGCGCCAATTCGGTGCCAACCCATTCCCATTCTTTCATTTTTTCAAGGGCCTGCATGTTCACACAGGCGGGTTTGAAGGTGTCTTTGTCCACCAGACACATTTCCTGTTCTGCCCCGATGCGGGTGATGTCGCTCTCGAACCAATCATTTTCGAGCATGTATTCCAACGCTTCTACATCTTGCAACAATTGACGGACAAAATGTTGCATTTGCTTTTGGTCTCTTACTATTTTTACTTTCGACTCTCCCATGAAGGTTTTTGTTTTTTTTGGTTAGATTGAAGGGCTGCACCCTTCGCTGTTATACTGCGCTCTTTCAGAGCTTTCAAGCTAAAATTACGGTTTCAATTTATTGCAATAAAACAAAGCAAAAAACTTAATATAGTGAAGGAATTTTGTTTATTTTTTTTAAAAATAGAAATTATAATAGTTTTTATCTGAATTTAAAGCCCGATGGCTTAATAATTAAGCGAGCGAGTTTCGCTGTTGTACTACGTAGGATTGTTAGCAAATTAGAGACAGTACGTATTATTTTATCTTCATTTTTTCGAGATTCGAGAATGTAAAATTGACGTACACCCCCTCAGTATTTTAACGTTCAACGTTAAAACTGGTTGTAGGTTTTGTTTGTTGAAAAAGGAATATGGTAGTGATTGCCTACCTTTGGTGGGGGCGAGCGTTGAATTTTATTCTTGTTTTGGACACTACGACGATTGATAACTCACCCATTTTTATATTTGTATCACAACTACATCAATCCGACATGGTTCAATGCTGTTTTGGATTTGCATGAAAACACCTTAAAAGCGTCGGGTATTGCTGCCGTTGACATCACAAAACAGCTCGATGCCGAAAAAGCCATGAACGCCAAACAAGCGGGACGGTTTAAATTAATGCCATTTATAGCCTCCGTTGTCGTTTTGCCAACGTTGATTGGGTTGATTTCTTTGCTTTTTGTTCGTAAACGTAAATAAATTATCCAATTTTTATTTTTGGCAGACCCCTCAGTATTTCCCTTTTTTTTCACCATAAAAATCATATTTTTCAACATGAAAAAGTTACTCTTTTTACTACTATTAATCAGTGTTCAACAACTTTCGGCTCAAAAGGAAAAAGAGTTTGAACTTATCAATCAAACCCTTTTAGATTACATCGAAGGAACGGCGAATGGCGAACCGAATAGGCTAAAACGTGCCTTTCACAAGGATTTCAACCTTTATTATGTCCAAAATGATAGCCTTAAAATTTAGAATGGTCAAGAGTATATGGCGGGTACAAAGGAAGGTCAAAAATCCAATCGCATCGGGCGTGTCGTGTCAATTGACTATACAGATAGTGCTGCCACGGCTAAAATTGAAATAGATATGCCCGCCCGAAAAAGGCTTTATACGGACTATTTGATTTTGCTTAAATACGAAGGTCAATGGAAAATTATTCATAAGTCGTTTACATTTAAGGAGTATGGTAAATGATGCGTAGGGTTTTGGCTAAATAACCCCTTATCTGTTACAAGAAATGTTAAAAATAACCCCTTATTTGTTACAAAATTAATTATATTTGCCCCTTATCTGTAACAAAATAGAAAAAGAATATGATTTTTTCTCGAAAAATTGAAACGAATTTATCGCATTGGCGGGCAAAACCCAATCGAAAACCTTTGATATTGAGGGGGGCAAGACAAGTAGGAAAATCTACCTTAATTAATAAAATAGGTGCATCTTATCCCTATTTTATTTCCCTTAATTTGGAGCGGCCCGACGATAAAAAATACTTTCAAAAAGAACGAGAAATAAAGGATATTTGGCAACAAATTATTTTTGAAAAAAACCTACCCGACGAGCCGCATAATACCCTTTTATTTATAGATGAAATACAGGAAATCCCGTCAGCCATCAAGCAATTGCGCTATTTTTATGAAGATATGCCCAATCTTCACGTCATATCCGCAGGGTCGCTTTTAGAGTTTGCTTTGGGTGAAGTGAAGTCGTTTCCTGTCGGAAGAATTGAAGAAATAACCTTGCATCCGTTGGATTTTGAAGAGTTTTTGACGGCTATCGGTGACACTAAGGCTTTAGAACAACTACAAAATATACCCGTTCGTGACTTTGCTTATGACAAACTTTTTGCGCTTTTTAAGCAATATCTCATACTTGGTGGTATGCCCGAAGTGATAAAAACCTATGTTGAAAATAAATTTTCTATCGCTGGTTTAAAACAAATTTATGCTTCTATTTGGGATACTTACAAGTCAGATGTTATAAAATATGCTAAAAATACGGCAGAAGCCAATGTTATGCGACACATCATTACGTCCGCCCCTTACGTGCGAGACCGCATTAGTTTTGCTAATTTTGGTGCTTCAAATTACCGTTCGAGAGAAGTTGGGGAGGCATTTCGGGCGTTGGATTTAGCTAAAATTATATACCTTATTTATCCAACCACCCAAACCGCACCACCACAAATAGCCGACTTGACCCGTAAGCCTCGGTTACAGTTTTTGGATACGGGTTTGATGAATTATGCGTCTGAAATTCAAACTGACTTACTCTCTTTGGATGATTTTAATGATTATTATAAAGGTTTTGTTGTAAATCATTGCGTTACGCAAGAAATAATGTCAAAAAATGATAATTCGACTGAAAGACCTTTGTTTTGGGTAAGAGAAAATACGAACACAAGTGCGGAGGTGGATGTGACTTACAAATGGCGAAATCTTCTGTTGCCCATTGAAGTTAAGTCGGGTACGAAGGGGCGGTTGCGCTCTTTGCATGAGTACATGGATATGGCACCACATAAACTTGCTATTCGTTTTTTGCACAATAACGTATCGTTGGAGAAAACAGAAACTCGACTTGGCAAAACCTATTGGCTACTCAATTTGCCCTATTTTGCTGTTTCTCAATTGGATAAATACATTGAATGGGCTATGGATAATATGCCTGTTGCGGATTGATACCCCCTCAGTATTTCCCCTCTTTTTTAATGAAATAAACCCAATTGGCTATGACAATCCGACTTTTATCGTCGCAAGAAACACCACCTTCCAATTTGTTGCTTTTGGCAGACCCCTCAGTATTGATGCTCGAAAAATACCTCTTCATAAGTTCGGTTTATGTAGCCACTATTGAGGTGGAAATTGTAGGCGTTTTTGTTTTATGCCCGATTGATAAAACGCTGATTGAAATAAAAAATATTGCGGTTGCTGAAACACATCAAGGCAAAGGAATTGGTAAAAAACTCTTGGCTTATGCCATAGCGAAAGCAAGAGAGCAAGGGTTTCAAGAAATCCAAATCGGTACAGCAAATTCAAACATTGGACAGTTGGCATTGTATCAAAAAATGGGTTTTGAAATGGATAGTATCCGCAAAGGATTTTTTATTGATAATTACCCTGAACCTATTTACGAAAATGGAATTTTAGTGCGGGATATGGTTGTTTTGAAACAGTATTTGAGGTAGTACCCCCTCAGTATTTTTAGGTAATTTTAACCAAAATCAAAAAAATGAAAAAGATTTTCAACGTATTTACACCGCTGGCAAACGGTGTGTGCTCGTGCTCGTGCGGTTTTCCGAAACCGTCACGCCTTATTTTGCTCGACTCCGTCGAGTTTGAGAAAGTAAAACAGCAACAACACCCCCTCAGTATTTCGCCCATAACTCATTGATTATCAAATTATTACAAATTATAAAAAGCAAAATTGAAAATTTAATATTGCTTTTAAACCAATAAACCCCTATTTTTAACCTCAAATTTGAAATTTAAAGCAAACATCTCATGAACCGTAAAGTAATTGCACACCTTGTGCCTTCCCTTATTTTTTTATTTCACATTACTTTTTCTTTTGGTCAGATAGCCAAAGGAGGCATACCCCTCAGTATTTCTCAAAAATGGGTGTACGACAAACCCGCCTTTGAAGTGCCGAAACCCAATTGGGCGCAAGTGCGTGATGAAGATAAAAAATGGAGTGGAAGCCCTCGTTTTGCCCTACCCATTTCTGTAGATTTGACAACGGAAAACAGTGGCGAATGGAAGGTTATGAACGACGGCAGACGGGTGTGGCGCTTGAAAATTGCATCCACCGATGCACAAGGCATTGCCCTTGCTTTTGATAATTTTGAACTACCCAAAGGCGCACGTATGTATATGCTCACGCCCGACGGCAAAGAGCGTTTGGGGGCGTATGATGCGTCGAATAACAACGAAAATCGTCAATTTTTCATCGGAATACTGAGGGGGTCGGAAGCGATACTCGAATATATGGAATTGAAAGACACACCCAAATCCAAGCCTTTTCACATCAACACCATCTATCATGCCTATCAAATGTCATCGAGTGATTTTGGCGATGCGCAGTCTTGCAATGTCAACATAAACTGTCCGCAAGGTGCAGCTTATCAGAATGAAAAAAGAGGTGTTGTACGTATTTTAGTGAACACCCAAAGTGGCTTGTTTTGGTGTACGGGTTCGTTGGTGACAAACACAAAACAAGACGGCAAGCCTTATATGTTGAGTGCCAATCACTGCGTGGAAGGTAAAAGTCCAAACTACAATCTTTTTAATTTTTACTTCAATTATGAGGCCACAGGTTGCTCAAATTCTACGACTGAACCCGCTTTGCAAGTCCTTCAAGGTTGCACTTTCAAGGCAACCCAAGCGGCTACTGATTTTTTACTTTTAGAAATAACGTCTATTATTCCTTCTACTTTTAACCCTTATTTTAATGGTTGGAACAGAGATTCTACGGCTATTGCAACTGGAAAAAGCGTGCTAATTCATCAACCAAATGGCGATGTGAAGAAAATAACAACCGACAATCAAGCACCCACTATTGAAGACGATTTTACAAATTGGGGCAACATTGTCACGCCACCCCGCACGCACCTACGCAATGTGTATGAGGAAGGCACCATCGAGCCAGGTTCATCAGGTGCGCCACTTTTTGATGCCAATAAACGGATTATGGCTTATTTACACGGTGGTTCAATCAACGCAACCAACCCGTGCATCGTGGATTATGCGCTTTCAGGTTGGTTGGCGAAGGCTTGGGAAGGTGGTGGCACGACTGCCTCTCGCCTCAAAGATTGGCTCGACCCCCTCAGTACGGGAGCGTTAAACACCAATGGGATGAACACGCCGCAGCCGACTACGGCAACCGTTTCGGGCGTGGTGCGTTTTTGGGATGGTATGCCCATGCCCAATGTTTCGGTGACTATAAATGGTCAAGCAAAAGTGACGGATGCCAATGGTGCTTTTTCTGTTACGAATGTTCCACGCAATCAAGCGGTTAATATTTTGGTTGAAAAAACCGATACTTATGATAATGGTGTGGATGGAGCGGATCTTATATTATTGCGTCGTCAACTTTTGGATATTACACCTTTTAACTCGCCCAATAAGTTTTTTGCGGGCGATGTCAACAAGGATAATGACGTGAATGGGGCTGATTTGATTTTGATTCGCCGTTTGATTTTAGCCATAAACCCAACGTTTCCTGCAACGGCTTGGCAATTCAGAACGGTGCAAACGGCACTCAGTCCTTCGTTTCCGTTTGGTGTTATAGAGCCTTCTCCACTTTCGGTCACGTTCACGGGTGATGTGAATAATTTTGATTTTTATGGATTTAAGACAGGCGATGTGAATGGGTCAGCTTTGTTGGGGCAGTAATTTTTTTAAATAAAAAACCCTCAAAATTTCAGCAAGCAAATTTGTCGAAGTAGTTTTGCACGCAAATAACTACACATGTCAGGTATAAAACTCTTCTCGGGAACAGGCTCCCGCTATCTTGCTGAAAAAATAGCCACTGAATATGACCAACGTTTGGGCGATTTGACCGTCTCAAGGTTTAGTGATGGTGAAATGCAGCCTGTCATCAACGAAAGTGTGCGGGGCGAATATGTCTTTTTTATTCAAAGCACCTTTGCGCCTTCCGATAATCTGATGGAACTCTTGTTGATGATTGATGCCGCCAAACGGGCTTCGGCGGGTTACATCACGGCCGTTATTCCGTATTTTGGCTATGCTCGTCAAGATCGTAAAGACAAGCCACGAGTGCCCATTTCCGCAAAATTAATCGCCAATATGTTGGAAGCGGCGGGCGCAAATCGGGTTATGACAATGGATTTACACGCCGACCAATTGCAAGGTTTTTTCGATATTCCCGTAGATCACCTCAAAAGTGAACCTATTTTTGTTCAATATTTGAAGGAGAAAGTGAATGTTGAAAACGTGCTTTTTGCTTCGCCTGATTTGGGTGGTGTGAAACGTGCGAGAAATTTTGCCCGCATTTTGGAAGTAGATTTTATCACCTGTTCTAAATACCGAAAAAAAGCCAATGAAATAGCCGAAATGAATGTCATCGGTGATGTGGAAGGGCGTGATGTGATTTTGGTAGATGATTTGGTGGATACGGCAGGCACGCTTTGCAAGGCGGCGGAAGTTATTTTAGAAAAAGGTGCAAAAAGTGTTCGGGCTATGGCAACCCACCCTGTTTTGAGTGGTAAGGCTTATGAAAACATCGAAAAATCTGTTTTGACCGAACTCATTATATGTGATACCATTCCTTTGCAGCAAAAATCAGATAAAATAAAAGTGCTATCAACGGCAAAACTTTTCGCTCGTGCGATACGCAACACGCACGAAAACCGCTCGATTGAGGCTTTGTTTGATTATTAAAAAGGGTCAAAATACTGAGGGGTACAAATCCATAAACGCTTGATCATCAAACAGATCTACAATTTGATACGATTATGCACAATCCGTATAAATACACTTCCGATGAAGTGATTTTCGGCATTTATGCGCTTAGAAATGGTCTATCGAATAATGATGATGAACGGGCGGCTTTTTTCTCAAAAGGGCAAGCCTGTTTACGAGCATCGCCTTTGGCAAAACGTTATGCGTGGGGTGTTCATCACGATGCGGAAGGAAGGGTAGCACTTTATCCAGCCGAGTCAGAAGCATATAAAAAGTTTGCTGCCGATGCCGCTTTGAAACATACAAAGGCGATGCGTTCAAAGCGGGTTTAGATGTTTTATTGATGGATTTAGGGCAAAAAAAAGCTGCCCTTCGTATCATTTCTTTTTAATTAAAAAATAGGAAATGATAGTTTCGGGCAGCTTAGGGTCATTTTAAACAACAAAATGATTGATGAATCAATATGTAAACTAAACGGTATTACTTTTTAGTTGCTTTATACTTTGGATTAGCAGCATCATTTAAGTCTAACTCAAAACTCCACGTTCCTGCTGCAACACCAAAGTTTTTACCTCCTGCCACCAATGCGCCACCCGTTCCAATGGGTGCGGGTTCAACAGTGCCTGCTGCGCCAAAGTTATTATCCCAACCATTATTTTCACGGAACTTGACGTTTGCGGCTGTCAAAACGACATTGTTCAAGAACCATTTTTTTGTATTGAAATCATACGAGAATTGAACATCTGGGCCATTCCAACCATTGGGTGTTGCATCACCGACAAGACCCCACGGTTTGAAGGCAGCAAAAGTGTATTTCGGTGTGGCTGGGTTCGACAAATTTAGCGTCACTAAGTACGTTCCTTTTTTCACACCCAAGTTTTTGCCCCCCGCTGTCAAAGCTCCAGCTGCCAAAATTGGATCGCCATCTGCTCCTGTTGCTGCACCGTAATTAACAGCCCAATCGTTGTTTTGACGGAATTTGATGTCGCCATCAACAACCGTAATCACAGCACGCCAAACGTCAGCCACCGCATCATAAGCCATCGCTTGGTCAGGCCCATTCCAACCGTTGGCAGTTGCACTACCCACTATACCTATCGTAAAAGCCTCAATTTTATACTTATTGGCCGTTGTGTCAACTGTAATTTTGTACATACCTTTTTTCACACCAAGGTTTTTGCCGCCAGCTGCTAATGAACCTACCAATGCTGAGTCGGGCTCAATACTCAAACTTGAACCTAAATTGACTGCCCAGTCATTGTTGCGACGGAATTTGATTTGCCCAGCATTCAATGACACGTAAGCAACCAATGTGTTGATCACACCTGATTTATACATTGGCATATCGGGGCCATTCCAACCATTTGGTGTAGCATCACCCACAACACCCCAAGGAGTAGAAGGATCAAATTTTTCTACATAAGCCGTTGTTTTTAGGCTCATAATTGTAGAAGTAAATTTGGTAGCAGCACCCAATAAACCTTCTACCTTAACATCCAAATCAGTTGCCACATTAGGCGAAATACCCAACTGAATAGTGACAGCGTTGTTGAACTCCAATGTTTTAAACAATTTTTTCAAATCGCCTCCAACTGAAACGACGTAAGGTTTTGCAAAATTATTACCCTTCTTATCAACCAAAATGGTGTACGTAGGAGCAGCATCAAAACCATATTCTGGCTTTGCCCATGATACTGTGAACGCATCTTTATCGGCATTGTCTTTCAATAAAACAAGCGTTGGAGTTGAAAGGCTTGCCGTAAGTGTAGCCGAGCTATTCAAGGTGACTATATCTTCAACCTTTGAGCAGCTCCATGTTAGGACAAAAGCGGTGCATAAAAGCAGTATTTTACTCAGATTTTTCATTTTATCTAAAATTTTAATCTTTATAAAGAAATTGATTACCCAATTTTTTTCAATTAATACTTAAATTAACTGAAGGAGTGTTCAAGAAAATTTTTGAGCACCCCCTCAGTATTTTTGATATACATTCTTAGTTTGTTATTAACCAAAGCCTTGTTATTAATATCCTTTATTTTGTTTCAAAGTAGGATTAGCGGTAATATCAGATGCTGGAATTGGGAAAAGATTTAAGTCGTCAGAAACGGCTTTACCACCTTTTACACCACCTTTCCATTGCCACAAATAATCACCTGTTGTGAATTTTTTGAAACGAATCAAATCGGTACGGCGGTGACATTCCCAATACAACTCACGACCACGCTCATTCAAAATATCATTGAGTGTGATTGCTGCCAAATTGGTGTAAGTAGCTTTGTAAGCACGTTTTCGCAAAGCATTCACGTAGGTCAGTGCTTGTGCTTGCGTGCCACCCGTGCCACCTCTTAATACTGCTTCTGCATACATAAGGTGTACGTCTGCCAAGCGGAACATTGGATAGTCAGTGTCAGGGAAATTACCCGCAGGGTCACTACCAGCTTTACCTGTCACATCTACATTTTTATACTTTGTAATGGCATACCCTTGCTTAAACTCTGAAATGTCTTCGATTTCAAGGTCTTGTCCATTAGAATAGAACATAGCACGACGGTCATTAGAATCCACTTTTGATTGTGTATTATTGAAAAGAGCCACAAAATCTTTAGTCGTTCTCAAACCAGACCAACCTCCATTGATGCCAAATTCCGAAGCCGTCATAGTACCACCTACTGGTGCATGTACTAAAAATGTCATACCGCCCCAAGTTTTAGAGCGAACACCATCAAAACGTACCGCAAAAATCATTTCATTGGATTTATCATTACCAATTTTAAAAAGATTATCATAGGTTGAATCAAGTGTGTAACCTGCTGCAATGACTTTATTACAATAAGTAATACATTCTGTATCCTTTTTTTGACCTGTGTAAACCTCAGCATTTAGATACAATTTAGCCAAGAGCGTCCAAGCAGCGGCTTTATCAGCACGACCATATTCATTTAGCTTAGGTGCAATCAACTCGGTTTCAATGGCTTTTAATTCTGATTCAATGTAACTAAAAAGTTCAGCTCTGTTGGTTTGAGCGGGCAAGAATGCACCAAGAGGATCTTTATCAGTGACAAAAGGAACATTACCGAACAAATCTAAGGCGTGCCAATAACTTAAAGCACGTAAAAATTTTGCTTCTGAACGATATGCTTTGATTTGCGTATCACTACCTAATCCACGGGTTGATAGTTTTTCATCAGTTGTTTCACGAATAAATTCGTTACACAAGGCGATTTGGAAAAAAATACGATAATACATGGCTTTAAGGAAGCCGTCATTTGAACCCCACTTCATATTGTGGAAGTCTTTAATGGTAGCATCATTCCAACCTATCACAGCTTCATCGGTCGTTAATTCTTGAGCGTAATAGTAGTTGCGTAAGTAAGATGAAAATCCTTCATCAATACCCGCAATATCACCTTTCCCATCAGGCCCTTGGTTGCCCGTAAGAGCCAAGCCCGCATAAATTTTGGCTAATAACGCACGGTAACTCGCAGGATCGCTGTAAACAGTATCCGATGTTACGTTATAGGGATCTTTTCTATCAAGATCTTTCACACAAGATTCAAAAAGAACCAGTGCCAATGTTAAACCACAAAGAATGAGATTTTTAATATTTTTCATGTTATTTAGTTTTTAAAAATTAACATTGATGCCTAATGAAATAGTACGAGGGCGCAAGTATATATTATTGTCAATACCGCCATTGATTTCAGGATCGATACCCGTATATTTTGTGACCGTAAATACGTTTTGAACAATTGCACTTAATTGAGCCCGGAATTTATTCTTGAAAAGGCTACTTAAATTATAGCCTATTGATAAATTATCCATTTTCAAAAAAGAAGCATTTTGCATGTAGTAGTCTGAAAACAATTGACCATTTCTAAATCCTGTTTCCAAAACGTTTGGTGATACATTGTTTAAATATGAACCACTTGGACTGAATTGAATGTTATTAGAATACACGTTATTATACATGTAGTTTCCAACGCTACCCCTCAGTACAAAACCGAAATTAAAGTTTCTGTAGCTCAAATTTGATGTAAAACCAAGTGTGTAGGTTGCGTCTGGTTGTTCATATAGATATTTATCGTCTGAATTGATTTTACCATCACCATTTTTATCTACATATACGCCTTCAATGGGCTTACCGTTTTCTGCATATACCTGTTTATACAAATTAAATGAGTTTCTTGGTGAGCCAATCGTGTTTAATTGGATTTTATTACCAACGCCGCCTGCGATTCCACCTACTTCAAGTCCTTTGAAATTAGGGTCTTCAACCAATGTTAACTTTGTGATTTTGTTTGTGTTATAAGCCAATACAAAGTTTGCATCCCATGTAAGATTTTCAGATTTCACAGGTGTTGTGTTGAGTGTTAATTCTACACCGTTGATATCAAGCTCTCCAATATTAGTTAACAATTCATTAGTAAAGTTTGCACCCGCAGGTACATTGACGATGCTCAACAATTTAGATGATTTACGCATGTAGTAATCAATGCTACCTGACACACGCTCATTTTTTGTTGTGAAATCGATTGCAAAGTTTGTGGTTGCCGTTTGCTGCCAAGTCAATGTTTCATTAAAACCATTTGGTCTCAATACTGAAATATATTCTGTTCCAAATGGATATTGTGCCGTAGTACCTCCAGGTGCAAATAATTTCAAGCCATTATAAAAACCAATTCCTTCTTGTTGACCCGTTATACCGTAACCAACTCTAAGCTTTAAATCAGAAAAAAGCCCTTTCCCAATCCCGTCTTCACTCATACGCCAAGCCAAAGCAGCTGCGGGGTATGTTATCCATTTGTAACCAGGTGCTAATCTCGAAGAGCCATCATTACGGACAGTAAAAGTTGCTAAGTATCGGTCTTTAAAGCCAATTTTAGCTCTACCAAAAAAAGATATTAAGGTAGATTGTTCAAGTGGTATTGTAAAGAAACGAGCTGTATCTCCTCTTACAACGCCATCCATGCCTTTAAAGTCATTTACGCCTTTGTAATAAAAATCTTGATAGCCATAGCCACCCATTACATCAAAGTCAAAATTGTTTATTTTTTTAGCATAGTTTAGATAACCTTCAAAAGTCTTATTGGTTCTGGCTTGTGTATAAACATTGTTTGTACCAAAAGGGAAACCAGAACCAGCTGTGCTGTCTTTTTTAACATACCCCTCAGTATTTGCTTGATCAATAGCGATATTGAAATTAGCTCTTAAATCAGGTAGAAAATGAAACTTATAATCAATGATTGCATTGGCAATATGACGATTCACATCTGAGACATCTTCTCTTGAATTAAGCAATCCAAGCGGATTCTTGCCAGCCAATGTGTTCAATTTGCCACTATTATCTAACCATTCATAATAGCCTTGAAATCTACCTTTATCTGTGCGAATAGGTTGTGTAGGGTCAAATGTGACAGCTGCACCTATTGCCCCTTCATCAGCGAAAAAACTCTTATTGTAAGCACCTTTGTAACTTACATCTATTTTCAAATGATCATCGAAAAAGCGTGGGCTTAAATTGACAGAAGCTGATGTTCTTTTCAAATTTGAGCCTAAAAGAATACCATTTTGGTCTAAATAACCCAAAGACACTCGATATGGTAATATATTGACAGAACCTGTAAAACTTAAATTTTCATCGTGGCTGAAAGCACTGCGGTATATTTGTTCTTGCCAATTGGTATTCTCTTTACCCAAAAAAGATTTTTCAGTAACATTGCCTTTCGACCCTACTAAAGAACGTAATTCATCCCCAGTCAAAACAGGTAAGAAATTTGCCGCTTGCGCACTCGATAATACTGAACTGAAGTTGACATTCAATTTATCGCCTTTTTTTCCTTTTTTTGTCACAATCATTAATACACCATTTGATGCTCTTGAACCATAAATGGCAGCTGCCGAAGCATCTTTTAAAACCGTTATAGATTCAATGTCATTAGGATTAATCAAACTTAAAGGATTTGCAACGCCACCAATGCCACTCGTGGCTAAGGGAACACCATCAATAACAATAAGAGGATCGTTGGTGCCATTAAGTGAAGATCCACCACGAATACGTATTGTACCACCTGAACCAGGTGCACCGCCATTGGGTGTGATCACAACCCCTGCGACTTTACCAGCAATCAATTGTTCTGCTGATGCAATATTTCCCTTTTGGAAATTACGCTCCGAAATAGAAACAATCGAGCCCGTCAAATCTTTTTTCTTCTGCGTACCATAACCCACAACGACTACCTCGCCGAGTGTTTTGGAATCCTCTAATAAGGTAATATTAAAGACATTTTGAGTCCCAATAGCTACTTCTTGAGTTGTGTAACCTACAAAACTGATAATCAATGTTGCATTGCTACCAACTGCTAATGAAAACTTCCCATCAAGGTCAGTTATAGCACCATTTGTTGTTCCTTTTTCTAAAATTGAAACACTTGGAATGGGGCCTGTTGCGTCTTTCACTACACCCGTGACCGTTCGTGTCTGCGACCATGCTGTGAATGAAAACAAAGTAAAGAGAAGTATCGCTGCTCGACGCAGGATAAGATTTAGTTTTTTCATACATCCTAAATTTTAATTAAAAAAAATTGTCTTGTTGAATAGTCGAGTGAGTTTTCTGCCCGAAGCAGAACAATGTAAAATTTTTGGTTGTTGTAAGAAATTTCTGGTTTTACAGTCAAAATACTGAGGGGGCTACTTTTATTGATGCAAACATACAGGAAGAGATGAGAGAGAGTGTACCACTTTAAGGTTTTTACAAAAAACCTAAATTGGATTTCGATTTTATTGGACTACAAATTTAAGTATAAATATTTTAATTATGCAATATGTTTTAATCAATTGATTATCAATGCTTTAAATAATATTCATTCGGATATTTATTGTTAAAAAAAACAAACTGCATGAAATCCTATTGATTTTCTTGGTTTAAATAGCGAAAATTGCCCTTGCAAAAGGGTTCACTTTCCAAAAGTGGCACTACAAGTTGAACTTTTCTGTAAAAATCAGTACTCTTTATGCAGATTGTAATACTCAGAAGGGGTCTGATTCGTCATTTTTTTGAATGACCGATTGAATGCTGTTTTTGAATTAAACCCTACTTCATAAGCGACACTTATGAGGGTGTAATGTCTGTATTTGGGGTCTTCCATTCTAATCTTAAATTCATCCACTCGATAGGTATTGATGAAGTCAAAAAAGTTTTTCTGAAAACCTTGATTGATGACCTTCGACAAAATGTGCGGCGGCATTTTTAGCTTCGATGCCAACTCATTGAGTGACAAATTAGGGTTGGCATAAGGCTTGTTTTTGAGCATGTAAGCCTCTAATTTTTCTTTCAAAAGGGGCAAATCTTCAAGCGTTTTTTCCGTTTCAACTTCCTTTTGAGGCAATGCTTGAATGTTTGTCGTAAGCGTTGGGGTCACTACATTTTCAAAAAGAGTATCAGGTTGAGGCACTTTAAAAACCTCAGGTTGCCGAATAGCCACATATCCCAGAAAGTAAATCACCGTTGAAAAAACCAGCCATATACCATCCACATTTTTCCCTGCAATGTCTTCTATTTCCCAGTGAAAAAAGTAGCCAAGCATTATTAAAATATAACCAAATAGCCAAAAACACAAACAAACGGCTTGAATAAACTGCACCGAACTCAAATATTGCAGGTTTTGCTCATACGAGTAACGGGTCATATATTGCTCCTTATAAACATTTATGGCCTTCTGAGATTGCCACCAATAAAACGCATTGAACACTAAACCCAATGCCCCAACACCCAAAAACAAAAGTTGAATATCCCAATCGTTATTAACCACTTTTAAAGAAAATGTCTTGCTTTCCATTAAAAAATAAGGCAAATACACGAAAAAATGCATAACCGCAGGGATAAAATATAGATACCACCGAACAGGCATTTCCTTGGTTTGAAACAACAAACGAGACAAATAAAAATAGTAAAGCGGCGCATATAAAAACTGAATGAAATCAGAAATAAGCATCGTTTTCGGAAAGGCTTGCGCAAACTCTCGATAGCTGCCTATGACTTTAAACAAGAGCATAGAAGCCGATAAAGCCATTAAAAGAATGAGCCAAAAATTGGCACT
>JAYTMW010000268.1:0-3501 GCA_043728105.1 Saprospiraceae bacterium
AAAACAATCAGGTGGTTCGGGTTTATATGCCGATATGGAATTCACACTCGGTCCTGCTGACCCTGAATTTTTGGAAACAGAAGATTTCAAATCAGGCAAGAAGAAACTTCAATTCGAATGGGCAATCGTGGGTGGTGCTATTGATAAAAACTATATCAAACCCATCACCGATGGTTTCACAGCGATGATGAGCAACGGTATCTTAGCAGGTTATAACATCGAAGCGATGAAAGTGAGAGTGACTGACGGTGGTATGCACGCGGTTGACTCGAAACCAATAGCCTTCGAATTATGTGCTAAAGAAGGTTTTAGAGAAGCTGCTCCTAAGTGTAAGCCAATCATCCAAGAGCCAATTATGAAATTGGAGGTTATTACGCCTGAGGAATATGTCGGTGGTGTTATCGGTGACTTAAACCGCCGTCGTGGTTTGCCGAAAGGACAAGAAGGTCGTTTGGGTGGTGCTATTGCTATTCAAGCAGAAGTGCCTTTGTCTCAAATGTTTGGTTACGTAACGCATTTGCGTACCATTACTTCTGGTCGTGCCTCTTCTACTATGGAGTTTTCACATTATCAAGAAGCGCCTGCAGGTATTGCTAAAGACGTTATTGAAAAAGCAAGAGGACTTGTAAAAGCATAAATTTTGCTTTAAAATATATCGAATACTGAGGGGTGTCTTGAAAAAGATACCCCTTATTTTGTTACAGACTCCTTCCGGCGAGATTAAAAACTACATCAAATATCAAGAAAATCTGCAAGAACTGTAATAATTTTATTAAAATCCCTATCAGGTAGATGTCCCATAGATTTTACAATACGTTTATAGGATACTGACCTAATTTGATGACACAAAGCGAAACTATCTGATGTGAGACCACCGGAATTTTGCAAGACTTTGACAATAGAATAAATTTGAGAAGGGGGTGTTTTAGAAGTGAAAGGAACGACAATTGCTAAATCGGCGAAATCTAATGTTTGAATAACCACGCAGGGTCTTAAATTTGCTTGTTCATGCCCTATTACTTGATTTGGAACTTTGCCTAAATCAAGTAAGACAACTTCAGAACGGATAGGAGATACCATTGGTTAATAATTGATTGGATAGTTTTCTATATCTTGTTCAGCTAAATATTCTTGTTCAGACAAGAAACTATCTGAAATAGATAAGGCATTACCCTTATTTTTCTTTGAGGGTTGTGGATTCATTTCCTTTGCGATAGCACCAAAGGTTTGTGCGGCATCCGCTATGAAAGCAGATAATTCATTGACTTTTTTTGATTCGATTTGAATATTCTTTTTATATATAACAAAAGTTGATACAAGTCCAAATTCAATATAAAGAGAAGAAATTAACCAATCTACGAATGGAGAAATGATTATATCAGGAACAGTGTTATTCAATACATTAAGAAATTCCACAAATGACAATTTTGGAATTTCTTTTGTTTCTAAAAAAATCAACTCAGATTTTATAGAATTTGTTTTAGAAGGATTCAATAAAGAGTTGAGAGACTTTAGATTAGTCCTAATGGCAAATAGAACATTTTGATATAAAATAGAAAATTTAGGGTCTGTCTTGAAACTCGACAATTCATCTTCTATAAAAGAATCAAAGTCTGTGATAACAATTTTGTTTTTAATAAGCCAATTAAGTGCAGATATTCTAAAATCAAAAAGTGGATTTAAGTTTTGATTGACAAAGGTTTCTATATTTGCTTCACTTAATACAAATTGCCTAACCATAGTTTCAACCCCATCCACTATTTTAGACAATTCTGCATCCTGCTTGTTTTTACCTGCATAGTAAGCATCAAGCGGAAGAAGAAAAGCATTGACTTTATAGTTTAATGATAGCATTTTATTAAATTTAAGCAAAAATACAATTATAAGACAAATAAAGTGTCAAAATAGTGCTATACTTATGACTATTCAAAAAAAATAAACGAGTTTATCTTTATTATATATTCCAATAGTCATTTTTTATAGTAAATACTGAGGGGTATTCGATATATCTCATTGAAAACCAATCACTTATAAGCACTCAAAAAAGTATTTACCCTTTGCCCCACCTCTATCAAAGTCAACACCGTCGCTTCTTTTTCAGCCCGTTTACGCGCTTCATCCTTGGTTTCGTCTTTCAGTACTTTTGTATAAAAATCCTTTGTAACGACCGTTGAAAAGGGAACTAATCCTGTCCGAATATCCATCAAAAAGACTTCTGTGGTGGCAAATGCTTTGGTTTCATCTTTTTTAAAAGCTTTGAATTTGTAGTAAATATCGCTTGTTGTGGAATAGACCAAAAGTAAATCTGATAATAGCCTTACGCTCGTTTCTCGCAATTGCGTAATAGTCGGACTCATGCTCAACATCAGCGAAGGAATCGGATGTACACTTTCTACGCGGCGATTGTCTTTCAAGCCCGCTACCAAAGTATCAATATAACTTTGTTGCGCTTTTACGACATTTTCATCTGCTTGATAACTGAATTTGGAGTAATACCGATTGTTCATACCGAATTTAAAAACGGCTAAACGCAACGTATCAGGTAAAAATAACTTACCATCAAGCAGTTTTTGAATATCACTTTCTGATAGGGTTCTGTCTTTATCGGTGAAAAGCGATTCAGTAATTGGCTCTCTCGAATCAGCATTATAAGCTCTTCTCATAGAGCAATTTGAGGATAGAAAAGCGATAGCGAATAGTAGGAAATAAAGTTTTTTCATAAGGATTAATTTTAAAAATTGACATGGATTCAAATTTTAAGATGCTTAGAAAGCTTGTTTTGGTGTACTCAATTCAAACTAAATGCTCTTATTTTAAAAAAAAATGCCTTGAAATGCTCAAAATACTGAGGGGGTCATTGCTTTGAGACAGCTATTGTCACTGCGAGCGGAGCGTGGCAGGAAGGGGTAAAATCCATAAAATAGAATCGGCTTGTTAGCGTACCAACAAGCCGATTTTTATATCAATTATGTGGCGGAAATGGAGTTTCGCTCTACACTTTAATTAGACAACATCACTGGCATGACGAGCATCAAAATATCTTGACCGTCTACTTCTTCCATCGGTTTCAAAATACCTGCGCGGGTAGGCGTAGAGAGTTCCATCCGAATTTCATCGCCTTCCATGACGCCGAGCATTTCTACAAGGAATTTGGCATTGAAGCCAATTGTCAACGGTTCGCCATCGAAGTTGCAAGTTAATTGCTCGGTTGCTTCGTTAGAAAAATCAAGGTCTTGGGCTGAAATTGTGAGGCTTTTATCCGTAATATTCAAAATAACCTGATTGGTTGTTTTGTTAGCATATATAGCAATCCGCTTCATCGAATTTTGGAAATCATTCCGATTGACGACAAATCTGTTCGGATTATCAATCGGAATCACGGCATTATAATCAGGATAACGCGCATCTATCAAACGGCAAACCATATTGACATTGCCAAAATTGAAAAATGCATTGGCTTTATTGTAAGCAATTTTGACTTCATCGTTTTGCGGCAGCGCA
>JAYTMW010000269.1:0-2261 GCA_043728105.1 Saprospiraceae bacterium
GATTTCATTACTTGTATTTAATTTATTTATAATGCACAAGTTAATGATTTTCAGCGATTTATCATAATATTTTACTTTTTTTAGTTTTTAGAGGTGACCTTTAATTTCTTTCATTCTTTTCGCCGATATATCTTTGTTAAATCAGCCTTCGCATAATATACTTCAAATCCTCTTTTTCTAATCGCTTTCACTTCTGATTTTGCGGAACTTTTGTGTTGATAAAAACCTGTAACTACGACGGCATATTATCTCCTTAAAAATAAAACCAACACTTAAACGAGTGTTGGTTTCACTTTTAACATTAACAAAATAATTGTAAATCATAAATACCATTATACGCTTAAATGCTCAACCGTTTCGTTGGCATATTCTTCAATCTTATTTTCGGTAATCAATCGTTTGCTATCACCATAATCATGACCCAATTCTACAAGAGCGTTCTCATAAATGCCTAATAATTGCACATCCTGCGGGGGTGTTATGAGTATATCCAAACGTTGGTTATTTTGTTTGGCTTGCTTGCCAAATATATTGAAAATGCCAATAAACTTCTCTGTTTTTTCTATGATTGTATTTTCATCTAAAACATCAAAACTCAATGGTTTTATAAGATTGAGTGTGCCATTTTGCCATGAATAATCAAACTTTAATGGAAAACCACTTTCTGTTCTGATTATCTGTGGTTGTTTGAGCTTTTGTTCTGCATCTTTATTGATTGCAGAGATTATTTGAGTAAAATTTCTTATTGTATGTTGTTCATTCTTTCTTATAAACTGTGGTTGCTCTTTTGTTATCGTATTTGGCAATAACAATTTTGAATAGGCATTTATGGCTTCTTTTGATGTCGAAAAAGTATTGATTACTTGCGTTGATTGCGTGAACTGTAGTGCTGTGTCGTCTCTTTTCAATAAGTGTGTATGTAAGAATTTATTGAAATGGGCAGGCTCTGATAAAGGCTCAAATAGATTGCTTGATTTCTGAACGTTTATTTCTATCTGTTTAACATATTGCAATATTAAACTACGGTCAATACTCGGATATACGGCTTTGATGCGCTGTAAATCGCCCACAATAAAGTAAAACCTGCTTTCTAACGGAAAATGAAAAACCACACCTACATTGAGCGACTCTTGTAGGGCGGGCGAATATTGGTATTGTAATAGGCTGTATGTGAAATAATGTCTCATTGTACGGCAGCTTTTAAATTGGTCACAAAGGCGGCTGATTGACGCTTTACCTCTGTTAAATAAGTGCGAATTAAGTTTTGGTTAAAAGTATAGCCGTGTTCTTTAAGTTGCTGCATGTAACTATCTAACTCATTGACGCTCAAATAGTTAAGATATTCTCTGAACGTTTCAAAATAATTATCTTTTGTCTTTTGATTTGCTTTTTTAAGGTGTTGGTAGAAAATATGATTGGGGACAAAACTTGAATCATAAGAGCGATTTGCTAAATTTGTTATGCCTTCCTCTAACCTTTCAAATCCCATTTCGTGGTCTATTAAGCAATAGCCATTCGAGTGAAGAAGCAAATTTGGCTTAAAAAAGTTCCTATCTCTGTTCCTTATCAAGTTATCAAATGCAAATATAGTATCTGCATTTTTAATCCTGCGAGAAATAATGTTCCTCTTTGCCCACGGGTCATATAAAATTGAATCTTTAACGTATTCTATACCAAATTTGATGCGTTTGTCTTTTTCTTCATACCTTTCTATCAAGTGATGTGGAACTTTTTGAATGAATATGGGGTCACATTCTATCAACGCTGCTTGAGGTATCGGCAAATCAAATTGTCGGGCTAAGGCATATCCTAATACTTCATTTACGACGTGTCCTCGCCTGTCCTCGGCTTCTTCATCAAAAAATTTCAGTACAAATTGTCGTATCTCACCTCCTACATCAACCGTAACGACCCACGGTTGGGTGCGTCCTCCTTTTTCTAATACCTTGATGAACGATGTTACTTTATAAACAGGAAGCATTCGACGGTTTGTTTAAAGTTACGATAATTGAATTACATCAATCGCTGGTTCATGACTACAAAAATATTATTTGGCTTCAAGATAAATTCTTTTTGAAAATATTTAGCACCCCCTCAGTATTTTTGACAAATTAGTAGCTTTTACCTTCATTTATACATCCTTTGATTGACATTGTTATTTAATTTCTTTCATTCTTTTCGCCGATATATCTTTGTTAAATCAGCCTTCGCATAATATACTTCAAATCCTCTTTTTCTAATCGCTTTCACTTCTGCTTTTG
>JAYTMW010000270.1:0-1893 GCA_043728105.1 Saprospiraceae bacterium
CCGTTTCACATTAAAAAGAACCGAAAGTTGCTGATTGCCACTTTCGGTTTTTTAATACCAAGTCTAAAATTTAGATGTTTCTTTGCCACATAGTTCACATAGTAGATGTCACATAGATTTTGCAGGTAATTCTATGTGAACCTCGTATGTTTACATCAAGTTCATTGACATAATAATTTTTCATATATTTGGGCGTCGGTGGGCAGTGAGAGGCTTGTGATCCAAAACAGATACGGCAGTATCATGTAGACACATAGAGATTCCTCACTGCTTCGTCCTTTAGAGTTAGAACAGCACTTATACCCATTTTTTTGCGAATGAGGTCGGATAAGCTACGAGATAAGACGATGGAGAGACAGACCGATATTATTTACTTATTTATTTCTTAATCAACTCTTTTCAAATAATTAGAGTTCTCAACAAACGTCTTTTATGTCAAAATCTATTACGCTTAGTATGCTGCCCAAATCGACTATTCTTAAGCAAAGTGTTGGTATCGATATCTCGAAGGACAAATTTCAAGCGTGCTTCTCTCAACGCCAACTTGATAAACCTTTTCGTATCCTGTCGAGCCATAGTTATAGCTGTACAGATTTGGGTTTTTCGGCTTTTGTTGCTTGGGTTAACAAGTATCGTAAGGACGATGTCGAGCTTCATTTTTTGATGGAAGCGACAGGCGTGTATTACGAAAAATTGGCTTATTATTTACGTGAACAGGGCTATCGAGTCACGGTTCTTTTAGCAAACAAGGTAAAAGCTTTTGCCAAAACTTTAGAAAATCGGTCTAAAACGGATGTCATAGATGCTAAAGCCATGGCGCAGATGGCTTTAGAGCGCGATTTGCTTCAATGGGCGCCACCTGACGCTAAGATGCTTTGTATCAAGCGTTTATGTCGGGAACGCATGGGGCTTTTGGCAGAGAAAACGAGTATGTCTAATCGTTTGCATGCCCAAAACTATTCCTATCAGCCTAATGAACAAAGCCTTGAACGGTCTCAGAAATTCCTTGATTTTATCAATGAACAGGTCAAGGAAATCGAAACAGAACTCAAAGCATTAATCGAGTCAGACCCTGATATTAAGGAGCGATTTGACAACGTGTGTACCATTGATGGTGTTGGTTTCATAACAGCAGCGACCATTATAGGCGAAACAAATGGCTTTACGCTCTTTGAAAATAAAGCCCAATTAGTCCGTTATGCAGGCTATGATGTCAAAGAATTTGAAAGCGGAACGACGGTCAAAAAAGACTCAAAAATATCCAAACAAGGCAATGGGCATATTAGAAAAGCCTTATATTTTCCTGCCTTGGGTATCGTTCGAAAAGACGGGCTGTTTAAAAATCTGTTCCAAAGAGTCGTCTCAACAACCAGTATTAAAATGAAAGCCTACGTCGCAGTGCAAAGAAAACTCTTAGTATTGATATACACTTTGTACAAAAAAAATGTCGCCTTTGACCCTAAGTATAACCAAATAAAAGAAGAAAATAGTAGGCAGGAGCAAGCCCCCGCCTACGCTGCATGACCAAGATTTGAAAAAAGGTCTGCTTAAATTTTAAATGCTTTTTCGCAAATATATGAAAAAATATGTCAATGAACTCGGTGCGAACATTTTCGCGCTAAAGATGCTTAGTACCCAGTATCAAATTTGAGATTTAAATTTTATTTGAAAAATATCAAATCTTATTTGGAAAATAACACAGCACCTATGTGAAAACACCTATGTTTCTATGTGACAAAAATGTATGTAGCGTCTTAAATAAAAAAATGATTTTTAGTTAAATAAAATGGCATTAATTATCCAAACTTTTAGTCGCATCAATTTTAAACCACAATAAAGATGCAACCGCTAAACAACCCGCAATTAAAAATAAAGGTAGATTAAAATTACCTG
>JAYTMW010000271.1:0-3438 GCA_043728105.1 Saprospiraceae bacterium
TGTGGGGGCATTTTAGAGCTTCAAGTACCCACCATTGATTCTGCAACTTATATTTGGACAAATGCGGCGAATCAAAATGTTGGTAACGCTCCTCGCATTAGAGTGACCGATAAGACCGCAAATCGTTACACCGTTGCCATCATTTCAAAAGGATGTAACTACACAACAGCCGTGGACGTACCCGCTCAAATTAAGCCTGACCTCGTCGCTCAAGCTGGTACAGATAGAGTAATTGCGGGTGCCACCGCAAAACTTCAAGCCGACTCAATTGATATAGGCGTTTTGGGGCGTTGGAAACAAGTTGCACCAAGTTCAGGAACTACAGCTTTTGCTTTACCAACCGACCCAAAGTCAAACGTTACCGTTACTCAAGTGCCTGGGCGTTATACATATATATGGGAAATAAATGGAGGTGATGGCAGTTGTACATCTTCCGATACCGTGGTTTATACTTTTTGCCCCGCCATTTCAACTTATAACATCGTCGTGAGTTCAACTTTGACTCGATGCGATAGCAACACCGGCACCATAAAACTCAATGCTGAAAGTAGTTCGAAGTCAGAAATTACCTATAAATGGTCAACTGGTCAAACCACGCCCAACTTAGAAAAATTGGCTAAAGGGAATTATGTAGTCACCATTTCTGATAATTTGACTTGTTCTCAACCAGAAACCCGCAACATTACCATCCGTGAGCCAGACCTGATATTGACTTCTACCAAGACGAATATACGTTGTTTTGGAGAAAAAAATGGAAAAATTCAAACAAAAATTCAAAGCACCATTGGAAAGTATCAAATTAAATGGTCTAATGGTTCTTCTGATTCTACGTTGAATAACCTCAACGGTGGTCAATACATTATTACAGTAACGGATACACTTAATTGTAAAAAATCAGATACTATAAATATTATTGAACCCATTGAATGGCAACTCGAAACATCGCCAGATACCGTTTTAGCCATCGGCGATACCTTACAACTAAAAGCCATTGTTGTGCCTCAGATACAACAGAGCGTAACGTGGAATTGGTCGCCTTCCGATTTTCTAAAATGTAAAGATTGTACAGATCCTACCATCTATAATTTAACCGAAAGTCAACTCTTCCGAGTCATTGCCACCGACAGCTCGGGTTGCTCCAAAAGGCGTGATATAAAAGTAATTGTTGATCAGTCAACAGGTATTTTTGCGCCCAATGCCTTCAGCCCTAACGAAGATGGATTAAACGATTATTTCACCTTGTTTGCAAAAACGAGGATAAAAACCATTAATCGCCTGCTTATTTTTAACCGCTGGGGCGATAAAGTTTTTGAAACCACAAGCATATCACCAAACGAAGAGCAACAAGGATGGGACGGAAAAATGAACGGTAAAATCTTAGAACCCGACGTTTTCATGTACTGGGCAGAAGTCGTTTACGTCAATGGTTTGACCTACATTATGAAAGGAGATGTTACCTTATTGCGTTAAAAAATAAAAACTTGAAAAGCACCCCCTCAGTATTTTGACCATTTTTAACCTCAAAATACTGAGCGGGTGTCTTTCTTTTTGTTTTAGTAACTACTTCTACTTTGGCACTTTACACTCACTGTTTTATGCTGCGCATAAAAGGCGTGCTTAGGGTAGTTTTTTTTCGGATTGATTTAATTTTTGAATAGAAAAATTGAAAATTTTTCTATTCAAAAATTAAATCAATCCTTTTAGTCCTTTTCAGTAGGGTAAAGTGCCAAAGTAGAACTACTTAGCCAAACGTGTATTTGAGACGACATTGGTCGCTTCGCTCCCTCGTCGCAAGGAGCCTTTTTCGGATGCACATCATTTTTTGCGCCAAAGCGCAAAAAATGATGTGCATCCATAAAAGTCCTTCTGGCGACGAGGAAGCGAAGCGACCAATGTCGAGTGAATTGTCTCACAGGCTAAGTAATCACTTGTTTTAACAGTAAAATTACAGAACTCAGAAAAACGGCACGAATTTTTCAAAGATGAGTTATCAAATTTTTTTCAGCAAAACCGCTTCAATCTGTATGAGACATCTATCTATTACTCTCTTTGTTTTTTTCTTAACACTATCATCAAAAGCTTTAGCTCAAGAAATAAAATTAGATGATTTGACGGACAACAAAGGAAAAGTTGAATGGGCTTGGCGGGTCTCGGTCGGTGAAGTGCCTTTCGATAAACCCATAACAGCTGTTTTTACCTTGAAAAACATCAGTTCTGATACACTTTGCATCCAAAATGTTCAAACAGCGTGTCACTGCACGGTTCCCGAATATCCGCACGAACCCATCCTGCCAGGTCAAACAGCGCACATAAAAGCAACTTATGATGCCCGCAGCGAAGGTCAATTCTTCAAAACCATATCCGTCTCCACCAATTTTGACCTCTATCGAATTGTTACTTTAGCAATGTTGGGTACCGTTAAACCTAAGCACAATTGAATCAAGTTTGTGACTAACTCTACTTTGGCTCTTTATACACACTGTTTTGTGCTGCGCACAAAAGGCGTGCATAAGGGGTGTTTTTTTTGGATTGATTTAATTTTGAATAGAAAATTGAATAATTTTCTATTCAAAATTAAATCAATCCGTTTAGCTCATTTTTTAGTACGCCTTTTATACGCAGCATGAAAAACAGTCGGAGTAAAGTGTCAAAGTAGAACTAAATGGATTGATTTAATTTTTGAATGGTAAAATTGAAAATTTTACCATTCAAAAATTAAATCAATCCGAAAAAACAACCCTCATGCACGCCTTTTATGCGCAGCATAAAACAGTGTGTGTAAAATGCCCCGTAGAATTAGATTTTAAAGCATAAAAAAAGTGGCATCACTTTTCAGTTAGCCACTTTCACCTTCTCATAGTTTGTTTTTTGTTCTTAAATTAAATGTGGTGTTTGCAAAAATCTCATAGTCTGTTATAAGTTTTCTCTTTGATGTAAATTAGAAAATGCAATGTAGAATCTCATAGTTTGTTTCCTGTCTTCCTAATAGTTGTAAACTGAACATTTCATTAAAAATCTCATAGCTTGTTTTTTATTTTCTCCTTGTTGTAAATAAAATTTTGTACGTTACCTAAGCCTTCCCATTAATTTTGATAAAAGGTTTTTAAATCTAAAATAATTGACATAAAATATTGATAATCAGATAATTACGAATAATTTATTTTTCACAACTTTAAATAAAATTTCCCATTTTTATTGTTAGTATGTTCCTGTTGAGTTCAATTGTCAGCCCAAAACCTTCAGAATACTGAGGGGGTAAGCCAATGATGATCACATCGGTAATTTGTGCATAGTAAGCACCTGTTATATAAAAAAAATGTTATGGGAATGAAGCACCTGAAAGTGCTCTACACGGTGAAAAGTATTCAATAGGCTGTTTTCTTTAATTTTTGAACAGCCGTTTTTGAAGTAGCTATTCAGTCATTTTAATTCGATTAA
>JAYTMW010000272.1:0-6655 GCA_043728105.1 Saprospiraceae bacterium
AAAAGGCCATTTTAAGCACGCCTTCTAATTTTATCATCAAACCTTTTAATGATACGCAATTGGTGGCCGCACTGAAAATTGCGCAAAATAAACTCGCCGTCATGCCCCAAGCGGGTACGCTGAAAGTGCAAATAAAAGATGTTTTGACCAAAGCGGAATGCAAAGTTTTGCAACTCATAGGGGAAAATAAAACCACTTCTGAAATTGCTGAAACCCTTTTTATCAGCCCCAATACCGTGAAAAATCATAGGCATAAAATCTCTCGTAAACTCAATTTATCAACCGATAACAATGCTTTGATTAAATGGGCGATTGAGCATAAATCGCTTTTGGTTGGGGTGTAGTGTACAAATCTTCTTATTTTAATCCCCCAAAATAAGTACTCATACCTATTTTCTACTCATTTTATTAAAATTATCTTTGTGGGATGAAGAAATGGGTATTACTGGGACTTTTTGCGTTGTGTTTTTTGTCGTCTGCCAACGGCAATCCTATTGTTATGGAAGTATATCAATTTGAAGATGAGCGCAAAGAATTACAGATAGAACAAGTATTGAAAAGTGCGAGTTTTTCAAAAATAGGGGACATTAGTGCCTTGAATTTTGGCATTTCTAAATCTAATTTTTGGTTGAAAATAGTTGTTAAAAATTCAATTCCTGATGCTACTTACAAACTTGTTTTATCCACAATTACGCCCGATACGATTGAAATTTATGAAGTAAAAGAAGGCGTTATAAAAAAAGAATTGATAGGCGAAGCTATACCGAGTGATGAACGATTTTTAAATTTTTATTTTAAGCCAATAAACGATACCCCCTCAGTATTTTACCTCAAAATCATGGGCGATGGACAGCCTATTGCCTTACCCCTCAGTATTTTGCGCAGTGATGTGGGCGACGATGCGGGCATTATGTCTATTCTTTTTTCAGGATTGCTGTACGGTTTTGTTTGTTTTATTTTAATCATAAACCTTATTTTATTTATTGGTACAAACGAAAAACTATATGCCTATTTTTTCATTTTCAATATCTTTTGCACGGGCGTTGTCTTGTATTTTGATGGTTTTATCAAGTTTTTTATGATTCCAAATTCTATTTATTGGAACAATCAGTTTATAGCCATTGCATTATGCGGCAGTTTTATTTCTGTCAATTATTACTTCCTTGAATTTTTAAAAATAAAAGACAATAAGCCTTCTCTTATTAAATTTTTCAATCTCATAAATCTTGCTTTTTTCGCCGTCCTTTGTTTGTCCTTTTGGCATCCTACGGGTTTCAATTTGTATATAAAATTCAACCTTTTTATGACAACGGCGGAGGCTACTTTGCTGTTTATCAGTGTCATTAAAGTAGGGCAAAAAGAGAAAGAATATTTTATCATACAGCTTGTTTCTATCGGTTTACTGATTGTGTTTGGCACTTTGGTTCAATTGTATTTCTTTGGTTTTTTACCCGTAAATGTGTTCACAACGCACGCTGTTCACTGCATGATTTTACCGCAAATTGTGATTCAAGCCTTCGCATTGGGCAAACGATTTACGGTTTTGACGAAAGAACGGTTAGCACTCCAAACCTCGCTTTTGGCATCATCGGAGCAATACTCTCAATCACTTATTAGCACTTTGGAGAATGAGCGTAAACGTTTGTCTTCTGAATTTCACGACAGTATTGGGCAAAATTTATTGGTCATTCGCAACCGTATTTTGTTGATGTTGAAACAAAATTATACGGCGGTTCAAAAAGAAAAATTGGATGGATTGGCTACAATTACGTCCGAAACCTTAGAAGAAATTCGTACTATTTCACAAAATCTACGCCCAACGACGCTTGATACAATCGGTTTGACGGCTTCACTCAACAATATGGTGGAACGTTTGAAACGCTCAACGGAAATGAAAATAGACTTTATATGCCCTCAAAATATAGATGAAATCGTCGCAAAAGATTTACAAATCAACGTCTATCGCATCCTGCAAGAGCTGACAAATAATGTTCTGAAACATTCAAAAGCAACTATTGCCACCATTACGATTCAACAACAAGCACATCAACTTTTGATACAAGTGAAAGATGATGGTGTTGGTTTCGACACTCAAAAAAGCGGAAAACTGAACACATGCAATGGTTTTTCAAGCATAAAAGAACGGGTCAAAATATTAAAAGGAGACATGAAAATCATCTCCGAAAACCAAAAAGGAACAATTGTTAACATTAAAATTCCAATAAAACAATGAAAAACAAACTAAAAATATTAGTCGTGGATGATCATCCCATTTTTTTAAAAGGCTTGGTGGAGGTGCTTCAAGATGAATTGCCGAACTCCGAAATTGCGTCTCAAAGGTCTTCACTAAAAGCCTTGTCGGCAGCGGCTTTTCAAACACTTGATATTGCTATTTTAGATTTGGATATGCCCGACATGAACGGCATTACGCTCGGCGTGGAGTTAAAAAAAGCGACCCCCTCAGTAAAAGTCATCATTTTGACCATGCACAAAGAACCTGACATCATTCGCTCGGTGATGGCAAAAGGAATTGACGGCTACGTGTTTAAAGACGATGCCGTGAATGATGTGGTGATGGCGATTCAAGAAGTGATGAATGGCGGGCAATATATTTCTAAATCAACAACGCTTTCCCGTGACGAATACAACACAGATTTGATAGAAGCTTTGACAAAAACAGAGATACTCGTGCTGCGAGCCATTGCCAACCATAAAACCAGTCGAGAGATAGCGGATGAGATGTTTGTGAGTTTGAAAACGGTTGAAAATCATCGGAATAATATTTCTCGCAAACTGAATTTGCAGGGGAGTAATAGCTTGTTGAAATTTGCTTTGAATAACAAGGCGTTTATATGAGGCCCCTCAGTCATGCTTTCAGCTTGATGAAGCCAAAGGCATCATATTTTTGACAATAGGCAAGATGATTTTAACTCACCTTGCCTATTTTGTTTATACCCAAACCATAAAAATCTTTTTATCGTTTGTTTCTATCCATTCAGATTTCCATTTTTTTACTTCTGAATGGTCAAAAATCAATAAATAACCTTCGTTCAAGGTTTGGCTGTCTAAGTAATCTACTAATTGTTGAAGCCCTTTTTCATGTGCTTTGGGGCCGTACCAAAGTTTGAGTTCAGCGACAAATTTTTGATGTAAATAGGTTATTACAAGATCTAAACGTTTTTCTTCTGATATTTGAGGCTCTTTAAAATCGTAGCCCGAACCGTTGATAATGGGTTTTATAAAAGCCAAAAAGACCAATCTGCCGTTTTTTTCAAGGAAAACACGGTCTTTTTTACTGTATTCTTTTTTCATAAACGTTTGAAAACCAAGTAGTACAGCTTCCATATTGAGGGTATTATTGGCATTTTTATAACCTATGCCAAAGTCATTACCACTCGTTAATTGTTTTACTTCCATTTTATTAGCCATATAATTACTGATAACTTCAGTATATATTTTATTGTGGATGGCTATTTTACCATTTCTGTTGACTACAATACCATGTAAAAGAGCCAGATTGGTAGTAGGATTATGAATGTTAAATGATAAGCCTTCACTGTCTATGGCAGTTTGATATACTAAATCATATAGGTCTTCATTATTTTCTAAATTTTTCAATAAATTATCAAAATTAGTATTGCTCTCCGTAATCAATTTCTTAACCACTGTTTCTATGTCTTCGGATGTCCATTCGTTAGTATTTTTTAATACTATCTCTTTTTCATCCAACATTTTACACAATTTACTTACTAAAAACGGATAACCAGAAGTGTAGTAAAACAATTTTTCCGCTATTAGTTGGGTATCCATTTTTACGTCTTTATCAGCGGTATATTCATCCAACATGGGTTTGATTTCAAACGGCTGTAAGTTCATATCAACATTAAAATCGGAGGCTATATTCCACGGAGAGTTGTATTTTGCTTCTTCATCAGGGCGTAATTTGAGCTTCAAAGATTTGACATCATGCACGCCCGCAAGCACGACCGAATGAAACGTTTTGATTTTATCTTGCGCCAAAAATTTATTACGCAACATTGCCAAAAAACTAATAAAAAGTTGATTGTTACTACTTTTATCTACCTCATCAATTAGTAAAACAACCGCTTTTTCAGTCTTTTTCATGATTTGAGACAAGGCTCTTGAAAGTGTATCAATACTATTGACTTTTGGCGATTGTTCTTGTATAATCTCTGCCCAATCTTCACTAAAAATTTCAGCTTGTTCTTTTAAAAGATGTAAAAACCCAGTTGCAAATTTTGACTCTTTTTCAAAAATTTCATCGCCAATCCCTTCAAAACTGATGTTGAAAACGATGTATGAACCTCGCTGCATTAACACATGTTCAAGCGTGTAAAGCATGGTCGTTTTACCATATTGACGTGGGCGATTGATGATGAAATATGCACCATTTTCAATCATTTTCAATGTTTTGGCTAATTTATTTGATACATCAGCCATGTAATGTTTAGCGGGACGACAATTGCCTGTTATATTGAATTTTTTTTCCATAAACCTTTTTAACTTCTAAAAGAAAGTACAAATATAGGTATAAATCTTTCAAAAATAGGATGGTAAGTGTAACTCAAATTTGCTTTGAATAATAAGGCGTTTATATGAGGCCCCTCAGTCATGCTTTCAGCTTGATGAAGCCAAAGGCATCATATTTTGAGTAAAAATGAGTAGTCCCACCTATTTTTTAGTTTTCCCAAACAATATAATTTTGCATCATATTTAATTAAAAAAACTAAATCAAAAAATGAAAAACAATCTCTTATTATCCCTCATGTTGATAGGCTTTTTTGCCTGTCAAACCGCCGCACCTACGTCTGATGCTTGGACGGTTTTTAAAAATTGCGCTACCAATAAATGTGTCAAAGAAGCCCTTGCGGTTAAGGATGATTTCTTGAAAAACCCACAAAAAGTCTTGACAGATTTTCAAGCGACTTATGAAAAAGGCGAAGATCATGTAATTGGTTGGCTTTATATTTTGCGTGATAGCGTGTTGACAAACCCGAATATGGGTGCGCTCGATGCCCGTATGAAGATGCGTGATGCTATTGTTGCAGCCGCAAAACCTTTTGAAAATGACCCAAAAGTGCATGAAATGGCTAAATCTGTGGTGAGTGAAATGTCAAGCACGTCATTGATTGCGGAGACGGAAGATGACGACGCAACGTCAATGGCCCCTCAGTATTGTTATCAATTTAACCAACAAGGTGAGCATGTTTCTTGTCAAATTTTAACAGCGGCGAACGGTGAATTTAGCGGCTATTACAAGTGGTATATTGATGGAAAAGACGGTACGCAAGGTGTTTTGAAAGGTAAAAATTTCAACAGCGACACGCTCGTGATGGAGCATACCTACATGCAAGAAGGCGCAGTTGCCACCGAAGAACTTATCCTTTTAAAAAAAGGAGATAATGTGACGCAATTGGTCGGTGAACTTTCCGAAAAAAAGGGTAAAATGGTGATAAAAGACAAAAAGAAATTGATAGCGGGGAATACTTTGACGAAAGTGGATTGCGCCAAATTGACAAAAGAATTTAAGCCCGTGAAAGAGATGGAAAAGGATATAGTTTTTAAATATCCTGACCCTAATTTATCCGAAAAAGATTTGAAAGTAGTTGAGAAAATGCAAGGTGTATGGCAATCTAAGGAAGACCCCAAAGCGGGTATTTTAATAGAAAATGGTCGGTTCACGTATGTGTATGAGGGACAAAAACCAGAGCCTTCCATGCGTTTTATTTATTATCTAATTTGTCCAAAAGATTGTAATCCAATAGCAAAAATGCCTTGTTTGAAGGTAATTGGGCAAGATGATGTGTGTTATAACATTGTGAAAGCGGATGGAAAATCATTGGATTTGTCGCAAATTGGTGGGAAGGGCAATACCAATAAATATATAAAAAAGAAGTAATAAGAGGCTATTTATTGTCTCAATATTGAGGGGTAAGACCCTAAAAAACCAAATGTAAAGGTAACGAGTAAAGAAAAATAACATGGTCTAAGTAAAGATTTTTTTTTGAAACACATAGGAACATAGGACACATAGAAATTGGAAATAATTTTAATAACTACTTGAAAATCAATTATATATACATAGATATATGTGTACTATGTTTCTATGTGTTTCAAAAAAAAATGACCTATTTATTATTTATTGGTTACAAACATAAAAAAAATCATTGTATGACAGCAACGATAACCTATACTCTTGTCTTAACTATCCTTTTTTTAATCAAAAAATTGATGCCTTATATCAAAGATTTTAAGATGTATCCATAAGAAAACAATTTTATAAACTAAATCATTTCAGATGAAACAATATCTACTTCTTGTGCTTTGCACAATCGCTTTAAGCATGTCCGCTACGGCACAAATCACCGTTCAATCAACGGATTTTACATTGTCTGCAACGGGTAAAGATTCCGTTGTATCGAAGCTGATGAAAAGGGTAGGCGTTACCCTGCCGTCACGTGGGAACAATCAAACTTGGGATTTTTCAAGTGTTCGAGATTCAATCCCAGACATCTTTTATTTGGGTGGCATTACGCAACCCGCAACAGCTCGTCCAAGCGCATTTTCGGCCGCTAATTTGGAATCGGAGAGGGTTGTTTTTTTTCAAAATTTTGAGCTTCCTTCGAGGGATTAC
>JAYTMW010000273.1:0-1739 GCA_043728105.1 Saprospiraceae bacterium
CGTAATATTTTCATAAATATCGGCTAATGAAATGGTGCAATCAATGGATTTTAAATAAATTACATCGTCAATATTTTTATAATCTATCCCTTTCCAAACATTGGGTTCTTCCTTAAAATGCGTTTCAATGAGACATTTATTTTGCTCAATTAATACGTATTCTTTGAAAGATTCTAAGGTTTTATAATCAGCAAACTTTGTTGTTCGGTTGTGCCTTTTTGTACTTCTTGATAACACTTCAATGACAACGATTGGATTTATTAATAAAACTTGGTTATCATCCCAATACAATGGTTTATCGGTTATGACCAATACATCGGGAAAAACGCCCCAGTTTAGGGCAGGCATATACACTTTTTGCTGTCCGCCCATAACACGGAATTTTTTGCCGTTTGATTTTATAGAAAGTTTGAGTGCTGCGCCAACATTCATAATTATCTCATTGTGTGGTCCTCTTGCCATAGGTAGTTTTGTTATAATACCATCATAATACTCGAGTAGTTCTTCTGATTTTTCAGAACGATGAAGAAACTCCGCGAGCGTGTAACGGCGTGGCTCTTTGACGGGTGATAAAACAGCCAATGGATTGATAGTAATATTTGTATCGTCGAACATGATTTATATTTTTTCACAAATTTATGTCGTTTTTCAGAATTATCAAGAAAATGAAAAAAATAATCCTACTTCTCCTCCTCGCCTACCCCCTCAGTATCCCGCGAGTTATGGGTTTGGAAATGACTTTCCGATTGGAATTGTGAAACAATAGGCGTATGAAAAGCGTAAAAATAAATAATCATAACTAATTATTACGCAATTCCAACTCCCATAGAGTAAAGCGTTGATTAGTTATATCTCGAATGCGGCGTAGCTGTAAAATCTCGGTAATACTCAATTCAACAACGACTTTCACGATGCGGTGTAACCGCAAAACAGGGCGTTTTGCGGTTACACCGCATAAAAATTGGACTTTGGAACAGTGTTACCGAGATTTTGCAGCTACGCCGCAATCAGATTTTCAAATATAACCTACGCTCGACTTTATTAGCTTGTGTAACAATCAATTATAAGTCTTTTCATCCTTTCTTTTTCTTTCTTCTTTCTCGCTCATTTTTATTAATCCAAGTTCTATGAAAAAAAGATGTCTATACATCGCCCTGCTGCTCGGTTTTACCCTTGTCAAATTAGTGGCGCAAGTACCTCAATTGTGCGTTCCTTCTACGCACGAGGCGTACGAATTTGCCTTCACCAATGACGATAAAATGATGTTTTCGTTGGCTAAAAATGAGTTAAAAGTATGGCTTACTGAGGGGCCTTATCTTTTGAAAACGATACCGATTTTGGGTACGGATGCCATGGAAAAAATAGATTTATTTGTTACGCCCGACAATAAAAAACTGCTTTTACACCTCAACGGGGCGATTCAAAAACTCAATTTGCAGACCTTGGAAATGGACAAAACGGTGTTTAAAATTGCCGCACCAAAGTTCACAGGTTGGTCTAAAAATGGTAAATCTTTGTACTATTTCGTGGTGAATGACGCGACAGGTGAAGCCAATATTTTCAAAATAAACGTCGAAACGGGCGTGATTAACAAGGTTTTTCAACTAAACAAAGAAAATGCGGCGCGTTTAGGTGGCGATGTATCTATCAGCAGCGATGAAACGCTTTTAGTGTCGGGAAGTGCGTTAGGCGGCATTTTATTGGATGTGAAAACCAACAAAATACTGCGTCTTTTTGAC
>JAYTMW010000274.1:0-2704 GCA_043728105.1 Saprospiraceae bacterium
TCACGTGGGGCAAGCGACAAACGACTGTCGTATTTTTGCATAAAATCTTTATCGTCGGGCGTTTTCAAAATCGCACCAAAACCACGCACGGCTTCCGATACCAAAAAATTAGGATTTTCGCCCGTCGGATTATACAAAGCGGTTGGGTGAAATTGGACAAATTCCATATTTTCAACCCGCCCTTTGGCTCTATAAAACATAGCAATGCCGTCACCTGATGCAATGATTGGGTTGGTCGTATTTTTATACACTTGCCCTACGCCACCCGTACACATGACGGTCGTTTTGGCTAAAAACGTCTCAATTTGCTTGGTTTGCTTGTTCAAAGCGTAACAACCGTAGCACTCAATGTTATTTGTCAAGCGGGTCACATTGTAGCCCAAATGATGTTGTGTGATAATATCGACGGCAAAAAAGTGTTCGTGGATGTGAATATTGGCGTGGTTTTTCATCTCCGCAACCAAGGCTCTTTGGATTTCCCAACCTGTCAAATCTTTGTAGTGGAGGATGCGATTTTCGGTGTGTCCACCTTCTCTGCCGAGGTCATAATCGCCTTCGTGTTTGTCAAAACGAGTACCCCAATCAATGATTTCTTTGACTCTTTCGGGGCCTTCTCTCACCACAATTTCAACGGCATTTGGGTCGCAAAGTCCATCGCCAGCGTCCAATGTATCTTCAATGTGCTTTTGATAATTGTCTTTTTCAAAATCCCAAACGGCTGCCACGCCGCCTTGTGCGTAGCGTGTATTGGACTCATTTTCGACGGTTTTTGTCAAAACGTCAATCCTTAATTCGGGTCTTTTACGAGCAATTTTTATGGCAAAACTTAATCCTGCAATGCCGCCACCGATGACTAAAATATCTGTCTTCATAAATTTGAAAGTGATTTTGTGAATTATCTTAAATTTCACGCAAGATACTGAGGGGTACGATATTTCAAACAAAATCTTCTTTTTTAAGTTTTGGTACTTTCGTAAATTTAGTGGCAATCCGCTTTTGTCATTCAGGAGGAATCTCTATTGTCTCTAAAGATTAAAAGCACAAAAGAGATTACTCCTGAATGACAAAAGCAACATACCACTATTTTTACGAAAGCACCTAATTCTACTTTAGCACTCTACAACATGAGATATTTACGCACTGTTTTTACTGCGTAAAAAGGCATGCTAAAGGGGAGTTTTTCTCGGATTGATTGATTTTTTAAAAAGAAAATTGAAAATTCTTCTTTTTAAAAAATCAATCAATCTATTTAGTCCTTTTTCTGTTTTAGAGTGCCAAAGTAGAACTAAATTTTAATCGCAAAATACTGTTGACGAAGGAAATCCCGATAAAATCGGGAAGGGGGTGCTTTTTTATCAAACGCTTTATTATTTTTGCACCGCAACTTTTTGAATAAACAATAAATAAACAAATCACAAAATCGCTCAATTATGACAGGTTATGTTGACATCGAAGCACTGAATCAAGAAATTTATATCGCATCAGGTTTTGTGGAAAAACTAAATGCAGAAACCCATAAGGTTATTGTTGGTCAAAATCACATGATTGAAAGACTAATGATTGGGCTTTTGACACGTGGGCATGTGTTGCTTGAAGGGATGCCAGGGTTAGCTAAAACGTTGGCTATCAAGACTTTAGCTACGGCAATTGATGCAAAATTCAGTCGCATTCAGTTCACGCCCGACTTGCTGCCCGCCGACATTATTGGTACGATGATTTATAATCCGAGTAAATCTGATTTTACTGTTCGGAAAGGGCCTGTGTTCGCTAATTTCGTGTTGGCAGACGAAATCAATCGTGCGCCCGCCAAGGTGCAATCGGCTTTGTTGGAAGCGATGCAAGAAAAACAAGTCACTATTGGCGACACGACTTTTAAATTAGAAGAACCGTTTTTGGTTTTAGCCACGCAAAATCCGATTGAGCAAGAAGGCACATATCCGTTGCCCGAGGCGCAAATTGACCGTTTTATGCTCAAAGTAAAAATTGGGTATCCGACGAAGCAAGAGGAGCGTGATATTATTCGTCAAAATATGTTGGGCGAAAATCCAAAAGTATCGCCTGTTGTGACGACTGAAGATATTTTGAAAGCCCGCCAAGTGGTTGGAAAAGTGTATATGGATGAAAAAATAGAACAATATATTCTCGACATCGTTTTTGCGACCCGTGAGCCTCAACAATATGGATTAAGCACGCTTCAAAATCTTATCAGTTATGGTGGTTCGCCTCGTGCGAGCATCTCGTTGGCGCAAGCGGCAAAGGCTTTGGCTTTCTTGAAAAGACGGGGTTATGTGATTCCAGAAGATGTGCGTAATGTGTGCGCTGATGTGTTGCGTCACCGCATTGGCTTGACGTATGAAGCTGAGGCAGAGAACATTACTTCGGAAGATATTATTAATAAAATTTTGAATAAAGTGGAAGTGCCGTAGTTAATGATAAATTATAAATGATGAATTTGTAAAGTATTGATAATCAATATTTTACGTTAAAATAAAAATAAAAAAGGTTCAAGACACCCCCCTCAGTATTTGGCGGCATTTTGAACCTTTTTTATTTTTTGAACTTTGAAAAAACGCTAAATTTATTTTCTTTTACCGCCTTTCAATTCAACTTTGAGTTTTTCTAACTCGGTCATTTTTCCAGCGGCTGCCAATTTTGCTTGCTCAATCATGGTGGCTGGGTTGCCAAAACGGAACTTATTTTCTGA
>JAYTMW010000275.1:0-1533 GCA_043728105.1 Saprospiraceae bacterium
TCAAAAGGCACAAGCGATTTTTCGGGTTTTGACACCTATAATGTAGGTACATCCACGTACCAAGATTTGACAAAAAGTATTACAGAATCGCTCAATTTTGAGGTAAAAGAACAAGGAGAGTATCAGCAAAAATTGCCTTTGCAAGTCTATTTAAGTGGCATTTATACCGTGAATCCGAAGATAGAAGTAGGCGGATTATTTTATACCGAACAATCAAGCGTAGAAACGAAATACGGCTTAACCATCAACGCCACCACGAAATTAATCAAAGGTTTAAATGTGGGTTTGAGTTATAATTTAAGAAATTCCAATCAAAATAGCATAGGCCTACACGCCACGGCGCACCTTTTTAAAACCATTCAATTATACTTTGTTACCGACAATCTCCGCATCATCACGAACCCTTACGACACCCGTTCCGTCAATGGAAGAATGGGCGTAAATTTCACTTTTGGGGAGGTGAAACATTATACTGGAAAGATTAAAAAAATCAACAGTCGAGAGGAACGGCATTTTCGGCTTTAATACATTTTTGATTAAAAGCCAACAAACTCGAAATTTAACTTTAAAACAAGTTTAAAATAAAGTCATTTTAACTTTATTTTAAACTCGTTTTAAACAAAAAAGTAAAAATACTGAGGGGCCTTCCTTCTGCCGCTTGCCGTATTATATTTTTTTTTAAGGAAAATAAGAAAGAGGTAGTTTCCACCCAGCTTCGATTTAGCATTTTGGGTAAATGGAGGGTTTTGGAATTTGTGCGTTGGTTGGACGTTTGTTAGAAGCAAACATTAGGTCTATACGGTTTATTCTAAATTATCTAAATCAGCTAAATCTTTGTTTCGTCCCGCAGCTTTTTTATTTTTTTTCAGGTCCTCAAGTCCAATTACTGGAATTATCAGCTCGGCAATATTTACCATTTTACAGTTTTCAAAAGCTGTCTCAAAATTAGGAACACCCGAAATGGACATGGTTAAATCTATCCTTAAAGGTGGATAGCCCAATTGTATGACTGTGGCGGGATTCAAGAAATCGGATTCATCAAAAGGCAAAGAGCCAAAACCAAAGTCATTCAGTGCCTTTAATACATTTTGTGCATTGGCAGGGTTTGTCCAAATCCAAAAATCAATATCCCCTGTGTATCGGGGATGTCCATGCAACGCAACTGCATAACCGCCTATGAGGAGATATTTAACATCATGCTTGTTTAACAATGTGATAAACTCTTTGAAATTTGAGTCCAGTACCATATTTCCACGTGTTATATTCTTGTCTTAATTTTTCCAGGGCCATCAATCGTTTGGTGTCAGATTGAGATTGCCAATAGGCAAAATCATTTGATTGTTCTGTTCGCTTGATGATTTTTACTTGAGTTTTATCAAACTTAAAATTTACATCCATTTTTTTAATCCAAAGATAAATAAAAATTATTGTAAAAAAATGATAGCACCAAATATTTATCCAAAGTCTTTCAATTAACCGAAATGTTAAATCGAAGCGGGGAGGAAATTACCTCTTCGTTTTTCTTTAAAAAAA
>JAYTMW010000276.1:0-3353 GCA_043728105.1 Saprospiraceae bacterium
ACATGAGAAAAATAAATCTTCTTAAAGTCTTGATTTTTAAGGAGTTGTGCAATTAATGGCTTATCTGTACTGTTCAAATAAAGCAACGGATCGAGGGTAGCCAAACCATTTAAATCCAAATCGGAGCGACCATCCGTGTTTTTCATACTGCCAAAAATGAGGTTCAATTCGGTAGGAATAAAGTTAAATTGACCACCTTTATCTTTATACATAAAATAATTTCCACTAAATTGCCCATTGTAACTATTGAGGTTCACAAGCACATTATTATAAGCTAAAAACCATAAAGTACGGTCAATATTCAACAATTTATAGACGTTGTTGGGGTCATTATTCAGCATTTGAGTCAACTCAATCAAATCATCCCAACCGTTTTTTGAGAGCATCTCAAAATTCATCATCATGCAACGCACGTCTTTTTGCGGCTTCAAAGCCCCATAAACCATTTCACATTCACCTTTCACACCAATCTCATTGCGGGTGTCGGGCACGCAGCGGAAGAAGGCCCCCTCAGTATAAGCGAAGTTTTTGGTCAAAAAAGCCTCATCCATAGCTTGAATACCGACATGAACGCCTCTATTTTCACCTTCAACATTCAAATTCATGAATCCAGAATTAGGCGTGGGCATATATTTGCGAGCAATCTCGTACCCTAAAACCTCTCTCACCATACTTGGGTCACGCAAAGCTTGAGAAATATTAAAAGACAAATGACCGCCGTGATTTTGTTTTTTATCAATATAATTTAAACGAATCGTCCACGGATTGCGTCTGCCCGCTGTCATATACGTAGGGTTTTTAGCATAAGCGATGCCAACGTTTTCGTAAGATTTGCCGTCGAGCATCACTTTTCCAATCAGCATATTTTCACTGTTAGCCATACGCAGCGAATCCAATTTATCTTTCCAATCTTTTTGAATGAAATTGATACGGACATCGTGAACATAAGAGGCATCAAAGAAATCGCCTTTCGTTTGGGCTGTTAAAATTTGGAATGCAAAAAATAGAGCGGAGAATAGTAAAGTAATTTTCTTCATTTTGAAATGCGTTCGGTAGAATTATTTTTTATTTAATTCTTAAAATTTTGATAATCAGTAGTTTATAATTGTAATAAAAAAAGTACATGACATTTTATAGCTAAAACTATGCCTTTTACAACGCAAAAAGGGTATAAAAAGTGTTTAATATTCATTTTGTGGACATTTTTTTAGTCCTTCCCTTACTTCTTCCAATATCCATAGCTTTTCATTATTGCCCCATGCAGTTGAGACGTAATTCATCACATTAGTAATCTCAAAATCTGACAATTTTTTTATGGGTAGCATTTGTTGTTGACCATATTCGATGCCATTTACAACAATTTTGCCTTTCAAACCATTGTGAATGATGCACGGAATGTCACCCCTATTCGACACTAAATAATCCGCTTTCACCAACGTTGGTATCAAGCCTTTTAGTCCTTGCCCATTTTCCATGTGGCAATTTGCGCAAAAATTGGTGTAAAGTATTTTACCTTGTTTATAGGGATTTTCTTCATTGCACTGTGTCAACAAGAAAATACTGAGGGGTATGAAGCTATATATTATTTTTTTCAAAATCTATAAATTCTTTTTTATCAATGGTTTAAAATTAAAACTCCGCAAAATTAAGAAACTTTGCGGAGTTTTTAAACTCAAATTTAAGTGTATTCTATTTAAGAAAGAATCTAATTTTGCTTTTGTATTTTACATGCAGACGTACTAAAAAAAGGACTAAAAAAAGGACTAAGCATCCCTCATGCACACCTCTCGTGTCCAGCACAAAACAGTAAGTAAATATATTAAATGGGAACTACATCCTTTTGATAGAATTCAAGGGCGATATTTCCTTTTTTACTTAAAAGAAGCCTTTAAACTTCTCAAACCCAAATCCATAACACGCTCAACGGAAGGCTGCCCCGAGACGGGTTGTAAATTAAAATCCCATTTGCCATTTCGGTTGATGGTTTCTTCCCATTCAAAACTTTTATTATTTGAAAAAGTTAGCGTCACCGTCACATCGGCCGTTTCGGAGCCTGAAATACTGAGGGGTGTCTCGAAGCGACCCGTTAAAATGGTGTGATTTAAAGGAGTTGGTGCTGTTTGTAACAATGGATTTGGGGAGGTGATAGTTCCCGTGGCACTTTGACCGTTGAACATGCGGTTGTAAGGTTTATATGCAGGACTCAACTTGGTTTCAAAACACCAATAACCTTGTTTTTTATTGGCCTTCACAGAATCCGTTTTGTCCCAAATTTTATAAGTCGTAATGTAATTGTTAGAAGCTGTAAAAGATGCCAAAGTACCTCTTTCGTCTAAAAAATTACCCGCAAAAGGGACGTTGAGCATATTGAAAACAACATCAAAATTTTGATGCGTAACGGAAGTACGTATCCAATTATAAGAGCCTGGCGTGATGTTTTTTAGAGGAATTGAAATGAGCGTTTCTCCAGCCTTAATAGACCTAACTTGTTGATAATCAATGGCTTTCTCTCCACCAGTAGTGGTTTCGGGTGTTGAAAAAACGGATAAACCTTGACCATATTTTGTAAATTCATTTTGAACCAACTCTACCCCATCGAAGCCAATGCTGTTGATGGCAGGGGTTTGTGCCGCTAAATCCGTTTTGAGTGAAGTGGGCAAACCATTATTGCCAAGTTTTTCTTGAAGTGGGTCAATTTTAACAATAAAATGTAACATCCTTTCTGGTTCTTTTTTACAACTAAGCAAGCCCACCAAGACGCAAGCCACGGGAATCATTTTGAGTTTGAAATTCATAACAGTTTGTTTAAAAGCGTAAAATAAAATCTATTTTAGAATCGGTAATTTAGAAAAAACAAAAGCACAAAACACTCATTTTAATCACAACGATTAAAATAAAAATGGTTTAAGACTTAAAATTAAAGGTTATTCCAAACCGTTTTAAAACGTATTTTAGTTGGCGAGTAATAAGTCAACATCAAATCAATTAATATAAAAAAATATACTTAATCATTTGACAATCAATAAGTTGAGTAGAATTACACATTCATGGATTTTTATTGACTTAAATAGTTTGTTTGTATTTGTTTGTTTTTGCCCGAAAAATTATTTGAACATTACAAAGTTAGTATATTTTATTTGTCCATACAAATACATTAACATTTTTTTGAATTATAACTTTATTCAAATCGAAAAAAAGAGCTAAGCAATGAGTAAAAAACAAAGTAATCTTTTTTGAAACACATAGGCACATTGGACACCAGCAATTCCGTATATGGAAAAAATAGAACCACAGATGATACTGATTAAACTGATTTTCAGTGATTTCTTTTGATTTAAACATGATTTTTTAGT
>JAYTMW010000277.1:0-29428 GCA_043728105.1 Saprospiraceae bacterium
CTAATTTTCCTAAACACTTAAACGCTCGGCGGATGAATCCGCCGCTACAAAAGGGTTAATTACTCTTCACAATCTTAATAATCACCCGACGATTGGCAATATTTTCTTCTTCTCTTTTTGGGTTTGGATAAATCATTTCCCAATTGGCAAAACCAGTGGCGGTCATGCGGTTGCGGTCAATGCCGTGGTCAATCAAATAATTAAGGACGGCGTTTGCTCTTGAAATGGAGAGCTTGTGCATGGGGTGTTGTTCGGGTACAGGTACGCCGGGATAATCCACATGTCCTTGAATTTCAATGATATATGTATTATTTAAAATCATAAATTGATAAACATTGTACAATTCAGGTAACGATGTTTCAAAAAGTTTAGCCGTATTTTTGTAGAAAAACAAATCTTTAATTTTGATGGATGCGCCCACACCCACCTTGTTTAAACTAAAAGTAGGCATCTGAATATCGGCTGTTTTTATCTGCAAAATCTGACTTTCCACGAAGTAATCTTTCACAATCACCTCCAATCGTCCGTTGATGCTTTCGGGTACGGCTATTTTGTACACTCCGTTTTTATCCGTCAACGTGGAATCTTGAAAATTGCGGCCCCTCAGTATTACGAGTGCTTTTTCGATGGATTTGCCCGCACTGTCTTTAACCATGCCGCTAATATTCACTGTTTTTGAAGGGGCTGATGTTATTGTTTTTGTCCCAAATCCCATATCGGGTTGCGCTGTATTTTTAGGTGATGCCGTAGGCGTTGAGACCTTTGGCACGTCCGTTTTTCCTGTGGTGACGGTACTTGTATTTTTTATCCAAATTCTTCTTTTCACCAAAACTTCTACTCGCCGATTGCGCTGCCGTCCGCCGTCCGTTTCATTGTCGGCTATGGGATTTTTTTCGCCAAACGCTTCACTATCAATATGATACGCTAAAACATTTTTATTAATAAGATATTTTTTAATGACTTCATAGCGTTTTTGGGCTAAGATTTCATTCGATTTATCAGAGCCAATAGCGTCCGTATGGGCTTTAAGAATGGTGTAAAAACCCGTGTCTTTATTCATGCCAATAGCCAGCGAATCTAAGCGAGAGGCATATTCGGGTCGAATATCAGCCTTGCCAAAATCGAAGAAAAGATCGAATGTCCACACAGTTTTTTCCTTAAAATCTTGTGCCGAAGCGAGTGCAGAAAGGCTTAGAAAAAAGCATAGTATTAAATAATTTTTCATGGTTTTATGATTTGACTATGATTCATTTTTGATAGCATTTGCAAAATAACGTATTTATAAAAACTAAATTATCTTGCTCAAAGAAAACATTTTATATCCTCAAAAATAAAAATAATGCTAAAAAATCTTACTTTTCGACTCAATTTCAAATGATACATCAATGACATTACAAGAATTTTTCAGATTAATAGGTGAAAATCCTTCTTATATTTTGCTCTATTTTGGGCTAATTCCTTTTACGGCACTTTTATCGGGCTTTTTGGGCAGCGGCGAAGGGCATCTTTCGCCGTGGAAATTCCTCTATTCGGCACTCATCTATATGGTGTGCATCCCCGGTATTTTTGCTTTGACGCTGAATATCTATCTTTTTTTATTTGAAAGAAGAAGCGTCATGGATTCGGACGTTTTCAACCAAATACTCCCTGTTTTTTCAATGGTAGCAACATTGCTCATCATTCGTAAAAATGTGGCATTTTCAAGCATCCCGGGATTCGATAATCTATCGGGTTTGGTGACGATGATAACGGCAACCTTCGCCTTCATGTGGCTGATTGACCGCACACGTATATATGTGTTCACAACCATACCGTTTTGGCAAGTGATTGTGATTTTCTTTGGTCTGTTTTTAGCCGTCCGTTTTGGATGGTCAAGGTTGATAAAACCTTCAACGGAGGCTACTCAGTATTAGAAGGAAATTAAGCATTAAAAATTAAGAATTAGTGAGTAATCATTCCGTATTTAACACGAATCAGACGAATTATTCACGAATTTTACAAATTTAGACTTACAAAATTAGATAAATTCGTGTTTTTATTTGTGTAGTTCGTGTTTTACATTTTATACACAGAATTGGCTGATACAACAATTTGGCAATTCAACAATCTAACAATACAGCAATTTAACAATAAAACAATGCAACATGAATAATAACTCAGGTTTTAAAATGCGTCTTCTTTTGATGTTGGGCTTTGCAGCTTTCAGCGTCATATCTTATTATACGAAAACACAAGTGAATCCAATAACGGGCGAGAAGCAACGTGTGAGTCTCACGCCCGACCAAGAAGTTGCAATGGGTTTGCAATCTGCCCCACAAATGGCGGCGGAATTTGGCGGTGAACTGAATGATATTAATGTTCAATCGGCGATAAAAAGAATTGGTAACAAGCTCGTGGCGGCGAGCGAAGCACGTGAATCACCCTATCGTTTTGATTTTCACGTTTTGGCTGACCCGAACACCATTAATGCTTTTGCATTGCCGGGTGGGCAAATTTTTATCACCGTGGGTTTACTCAAACGTCTTTCAACGGAAGATGAAATTGCGGGCGTTTTGGGGCATGAAGTCGGGCATGTTGTCAATCGGCACTCGGCTGAACACATGGCAAAACAGGGCTTACTTCAAGGTTTGGCAAACAGCGTTATGATGGGCAGTGGCGATATGACGGCGGGTCAAATTGCGGGCTATGTGGCTAACATGATGAACCTAAAATATGGTAGAGAAGATGAGTTGGAAAGTGATAAATATGGCATCAAATACATGGTTGATGCGGGCTATAAGCCAGAGGCTCTTTTGAAAGTCATGGAAATATTGGCAGAAGCAAGTGGCGGAAAAGGTGGTAGCGATTTTGGTAGTTCGCACCCAAGCCCTGAAAATAGAATGATTAAAATTAAAGAAGAAATTGCTCGAATAAAGGGTGGGAATTAATTCCACTTTGGCACTCTACGGACAGAAAAGGACTAAATGGATTGATTGATTGTTTTCAGAGAAAAATTGAAAATTTTTATCTGAAAACAATCAATCAATCTGAAAAAACTTCCCCTAAGCACGCCTTTTTGCGAAGCAAAAACAGTTAGTAAATATCTCAACAGGCAGAGTGCTAAAGTAGAGTTAAGTACCCCCTCAGTATTTTGGAATTTTTATGAAATTAAATAAAAAAATCCCGACTTCTCAAGAGGTCGGGATTTTTTTATTTTACAAATCAAATTTACTTTGGATCCAATGAATTGTAATTTCCATTGAGAATCATGGCTACCATCAAAACAAAAAGGATGATAAAAATCACAAATTTGCCAAAGAAAATGCCTTGTTCACTCATATTTTTATTGTCGCCTGCGCTCATATTTTTGTATATTTTTTCTTAATTAAAAAAAGTCAGTTTGAAAACTGAGACAAAAGTAAGCCCTAAACTTCAAATCTCATAAACCAATAAGCCATTTTTCATGCGAGGCTCGAAATAAGTAGATTTTGGAGGCATTATACCGCCCAAATCCGATATTTCAATCAAATCATCCATCTCGACAGGATAGAGACAAAAAGCAACGCCTTCCGTAGGGCAAATTTTTTCTATGTATTCAATTGTTTTGTTCCCATCTACGTACGTGACACGTGGATCTGTGCTTATGTTTTTTACGCCAAACATGGGCTTCAATATTTTTTCGTTCAAAAGGTGAACATCCAGAAGAACCAAACCTTTCGCAAATTCCTTCAATTCTGATTTGCGCCAATACATGGCAAACCATCTGCCTTCTAAGTACATGGTATATTCAAACTGAGTGTAAGGTTTTTCCCCTCTTTTCAACACTTTTATCTTGAACAATTTGGTCAATTGCATCAAAAAATCATCTGAATTCATGCCATTTAAATCGCTTACTATGCGACTATATTCTTTTATGACAACTTCCTCCTCTGGGAAATAAGCACAAAGCATTTTGCTGGTCTTTACCGTAGGCGATTTTTTATTTAATTCTGCAAAAGTAGCTGAACGATGATGCCCATCAGCGATATATGAGGTAGGGACTTCCTCTTCAAAAAGCTGTTGAAATTGAGCGATTGTTTCGGTGTCCGTTATCTGCCAAAAGCAATGTTTTTCACTGTCTATGGTTATGACATAGAATTTTTTCAAAGCATTTAAGCTCTTTTCTATCAGTTCGTCAATGGCGGGAACTGAAGGATAAATGAGTAAAACAGGCTTAATGGCTGCCCCTCGTTTTAGAAGCAGTTCACTCTGTTTTGATTCATTGTTTACAATCGTTTTTTCATGTTTTTTAATATTTCCGTTGAAATAATCATGAACATCGGTGCAAGTGACCAGTCCTGTTTTTTTATTACCATCTTTATCGGTAATCCGATAAATGTAAAGGGCTTCCTGCTCAGCAACATCAAACATTCCTTCGTCAGCATATTCTTGATATTGAAACTTTACGGTTTCAAAAAAAGCATCGGTGTGTGGAACTTTTTCGAGGTTGGGGTACGAGGCCTGAAAAGGTAAAATCTTCATACGCAAATTTAATTAGGTTAAAAAAATTCTCATTTGATTTAAGTAACAAAAATGCTAATAATTTTTGTGTTTAAAAAATTTTTTATTTTTCTATATATAAAAATACTTTTGTGTAAAGTAAATTAGTGGATAAAAATAAGCTAAAATTTAGATTTATCTTTCATTTATTTTATCTAAAATTAAATTAATCCGAAAAAAATATCTCTCATTAACACTTTTTATACGCAGCACAAAAAAATGTGTGTAAAACTACTCAATGTAGTAAAAATACTGAGGGGGTTACTTTTTAAAATACATGGCTCAAAGTCGGAAAAACTTGAGCCATGTTTCCATTATATCTACATAATAATTTAAAAATCGCCTAAAGTTTCGACTAACTGCGATAAAGCTGCCTGAGTTTGCTCTTTATTCGGTGCTGAACCATGCCATTTGTGGGTTCCCATCATAAAATCAACGCCTGCACCCATTTCTGTTTTCATTAAAATAGCAACGGGTTTGCCTTTGCCTGTGCGGCGTTTTGCTTTTCTCAACATGGCAACAACAGAAGCCATATCGTTCCCTTTTTCTAAAACCAAGACATCCCAACCGAAGGCTTTGAATTTGGCAGGAAGATTTCCTAATGACAAAACTTTATCATTCGGCCCGTCAATTTGTTGACCATTCCAGTCAACTGTGAGGATGATATTGTCTAATTTATTGTGGGGTGCAAACATTAAGGCTTCCCATATCTGACCTTCTTGCAACTCGCCATCGCCCGTCAGCACCCAAACTATATTTTTATCGCCATCCATTTTTTTACTAATCGCAGCACCACACGCTACCGATACGCCTTGACCCAACGAACCCGATGCTATGCGTATGCCAGGCAAGCCCTCATGCGTAGCGGGATGACCTTGCAAGCGGCTGTTGAGCTGACGAAAAGTATTCATTTCCTCAGGCGGAAAAAAACCAGCTCGTGACAAAGTGCTATAAAAAACAGGTGAAATGTGACCATTTGAAAGGAAAAACAAGTCTTCATCTTTGCCTTCCATGTAAAAACGCTTTTTACGCTTCATTACATTTAGGTATAGAGCTACGAAATAATCAGCGCAACCCAATGAACCACCAGGATGACCCGATTGACAATTTGAGACCATGCGCACGATGTCACGGCGGACTTGTGAGGCAATGCCTTCCAATTTTTGAATGTCGGTACCGACTTTTGCAGTTGTTGTTGACACGATTAATTTCTTTTTGTTTGACAATTAAAATTAAAAATAAAGGTATTGAAATGCAAAAGTAAAAAAACGAATCTATTTGGTTTAATATGAAGCAAAATAATTGAAAAATCATTCAAAAGGTTCATTTTAATACCTTTCTATGCAACCACTCAGTATTTTATTAATATTTAAAAAAAATCAAAGGTGAAAATTACCCTTTTCAAAGCCATACAAAACATTTAATTTTACACGTCAATATTAAATGTATCATAGTCTTTGATTTATCCAAATTTACACAAATCAACAAAAACTCATTTTCCATGAAAAATTTTACTAAATTTCTATTCACTGCTTTTGGTGTCTTGATAAATGGCATTTTTATAACTCTTTACGCTCAGAGTGATTTACAAATTAGCCATTTCCCACAAGATATGCAATTATTCCCACGAAACATAGCCACTAATAAAGGTAGCTATACAATTGATGGAAATATTCCGAAAGGCAGCACCATTGCCCTCGTGAAGGTCAAAATATTCAGAGGCGATGCTTTGATGGATGAAAAATCTCAATTGATTAACGCCGCAAACGCCGCCGTTCCTTTCAGTTTGACTTTTGACATAAAAGCTGAATTGACGGAATATAGGATTGAATTAAGAAAAACGGTCGGAGGGAAAGACTCTTTAGTCAAAAAAGCCGAACATTTGGTAGCGGGCGATGTGTTTTTAATCAACGGTCAATCCAATAATATTGGTTCTATTGAAGATATTGATTACAGCTCTTTCTTACGCTCTTATACCGATAATTTTGGTTGGAACGACATAAAATATACCCAACCCAGCAAGTGGGCGCCCCGCATGGCCAAGATGATTATTGATCAACAAAAAATACCCGTGGCCCTTTTTAACGAATCTTATGGCGGCGTTACGGAGTCTTATTTTTTGAAAAATAATGCTATTTTGAGTGAAAATAATTATAATACAGCCATGAAAAGACTCATAGCGGCTGAAGTCAAAAATAATGTAAGGGCTATTTTATGGTGGCAAGGTGAGTCTGATGGTTGGGAAACACCCGCTGGTGTTTTCAAGCAACAGTTCAAACAACTTCATGCCGATTGGATGAAAGATTATAATAACCCACAATGTTATGTTTTTCAAATTCGCTTCAAATCTTGCGCTCATACGAACCCGCTCATTATGGAGGTTCAAAGGCAATTGGCTTCCGAATTACCCAATTTAGAAAACATCAGTACAACCGCTGCGTTGAGCGATGGCTGTCATTTTTCTTACAAAAACGGCTATGATTCGTTAGGAAATCGTCTGTTTCGCCTTGTTTCTGCCCGCAACTATGGCACTTCTGCTGCCTACACTCGCTCGCCTGATGTGGAGCGTGCTTGGTTTATGAACAAGACTGAAATCCACGTTCTAATCAAAAATACGAATGCCTTAAATCTCATGGGCAACCCGTGGGCTGACTTCGAAATTAATGGAGGAAATGCCAAAATTACTGAGGGGGTCATCGAAGGAAACCTCATAAAATTACGTATTGTTGGGGATACAATAGGCGTGAAAGGCATCAGTTATTTGGGGCACATTGGCCCTGAAAACAATTGGATTACAAATCCTTTGGGCATGGGTATTCAGACTTTTAGTAATTTTCCAATAACAACAAAACCTGCCGCAACGGCGATGGATACGGTGGCAGACAATCTATTCGAGGTCTATCCAACTATAGCTGACGATTATTTGAATATTAAACTACTTGATAGCACTTCTACGATTAAAAAAATATCGTTGTACAACACGATAGGAAGTTTGCAATTAGAGCAAACTTTGCCCCTCGACAATTCAAATATGACCTTGGACGTGAGCCATATACCAACAGGTTTATATATCGTTGTTTTATCGCAAGGAAATCAAAAAAAATCGGTTAAAAAAATTATTAAAATTTAGGAAACAAAATTTTTAATCAACCTCTTGCATAATTCATCGTTCATCATTTATAATTCATCATTACTTATGCCTATCTTTCGACGACAAAATCGTGGATTTTAAAGGGAGGAACAATTTTTGTTTCTCCCTTTATCATTCACAATCAATGATTTATACATTCAAAAAAATATGCAAGTCGTCATTTACAGCAAAATTCTTCATCCCGAAGACCTTCCTTATATCCAAACGCTTTTTGATGCCCTCCATACTGAGGGGGTCAACACGTATATATATGCGCCTTATTTTGAGCAAATAAAAGATAAAATTAAGTTCAAAAAAGAGGTTGGTAAGTTTGAAGGTTATTTAGATTTTAAGACCCACAAGCTCGATTACGTCATTTCCTTAGGCGGCGACGGTACTATTTTAGATGCTGTTACAGTCGTGCGAGATTCGGACGTGCCTATCATGGGCATCAATTTGGGTCGTTTGGGCTTCCTTGCCAGCATCAGCAAAGAACGCATCGAGCAAGCCGTCAAATCTTTAATTGGTGGTCATTTTAGCATTGAGTGGCGGCGGCTTTTGCAGTTAGAAACCAACCTGCCGCTTTTTGGCGAGAACCGTTTTGCGCTCAATGATTTCACGCTTTTGAAGCGAGATACGTCCTCCATGATTACGGTTCATACTTATTTGAATGGGGCTTATCTCAATTCTTATTGGGCGGACGGTCTGATTGTGGCAACGCCCACGGGTTCAACGGGTTATTCTTTGAGTTGTGGTGGCCCCGTGATTTTTCCGAACTCGGGCAATTTTGTCATCACGCCCGTTGCGCCGCATAATTTGAATGTGCGCCCAATTGTTGTTTCTGATACCTCTGTCATTAGTTTTGAAGTGGAAGGACGGGCTGATAATTTCCTCTGCACACTCGATTCTCGCTTCGAGACGGTCACATCTGATTATCAACTTGCCATAAGAAGCGGTGATTTTACAGTAAAACTTGTTCAGTTGCACGGAGATACTTATTTAAAAACGTTGCGGGATAAATTGCATTGGGGGGTGGATGCTCGGAATCATTAGAAAATAAAATTACAAAAGCCACCCTTTTCACAAGCCCATTGAGTCTTTTTCAGATTCAATGGGCTTTTTTATTAAGATAAATGAAACTACTTTTTTTTACCCCCTCAGTATTTCAGACCTTTTTTTAACTTTGCGCCGCTTTTCGTAGCATAGGTTCTAAAATAACAATTTAACATTAAAACAATTCAGCAATTAATAAGATGATAGACGTAAAAAAATTTGTAGCCGTAGGGGGCAAAAGTGGTGTTTTTAAATTGATAACCGTGCGGGCTAACGGCATCATTATCGAAGATTTTGACACCAAACAACGTGAGTTTGTGGCATTGCGCCAACATGAGTTTTCTCCTTTTGAAACCATTTCTCTTTACACGCATGACGAAACGAAGTCATTGGGTGAAGCAATGACCATCATGGTGGAACAATTTAGTACCAATCCTCCGCCTTCTGAAAAATCGGATTCAAAGATTTTGAGGGATTACATGACTGCCATCTTGCCAACCCACGATCGTGAGCGTGTGCATACGAGCGACATCAAAAAGCTCATCAAATGGTTTACTTTCCTTAACACCCGTGACCTTTTGAAAGAAAAAGTTGAAGAGGAAAAATCAGAAGAAAAAACAGAAGAAATATCAGGAAATACTGAGGGGTCGCCAAATAAATAATTTTTAACAATTGTAAGTAATTGAAAATCAATACTTTAGAGATAACTTACGAGTATTTGATACATAAGCCCAATTTAAATGTATAAAGGTAAAAAAGTGATTGTTGTCATGCCAGCCTACAATGCGGCTAAGACTTTGGAGAAAACGTATAAAGAAATTCCATTCGACATCGTGGACGAAGTCGTGCTTTGCGACGATGCAAGCAAGGATAACACGAAGGATTTAGCCCGTGAGATTGGCATTCGTCACGTCATTGTGCACGAGAAAAACAAGGGCTATGGCGGCAATCAAAAATCGCTTTACAACAAGGCTTTAGAGTTGGGTGGCGATATTGTGATTATGCTTCATCCTGATTATCAATATACGCCAAAGTTGATTCCAGCCATGGTTAACATCATCGGCGACGAATTATACCCTGTCGTTTTAGGCTCTCGCATTTTAGGAAAAGGCGCTTTGAAGGGCGGTATGCCGATGTATAAATATATCGCTAATCGCTTTTTGACCATGAGTCAAAATCTTTTGGTGAATTATAAATTATCAGAATATCACACGGGTTACAGGGCTTTTTCGTCTTCGGTACTGAGGGGTATCAACTTCAATCAAAATTCCGATGATTTTGTTTTTGATAATGAAATGTTGTCTCAAATCATCTACGCAGGTTTCGACATTGCGGAGGTGACTTGCCCGACCAAGTATTTTGAAGAGGCCAGTTCAATTAATTTTATGCGCAGTTCAAAATATGGTTTGGGTGTTTTGCGGGTGTCTTTTGCGCACTTTTTTCAGCGCATGGGTGTAGGTAATTCTGCGATGTTTAAAAAATAATCACTAAAAAATCTAAGATGGCTAAAACAACAAAGGCGACCTGAAGGAGTCGCCTTTGTTGTAATATTTTTAAAATTGCTTAATTCTACTTTGCACTCTACAACTTATGATATATACTCACTGTTTTGCTTCGCAAAAAGCGTGCTTTAGAGGAATTTTTTCGGATTGATTGTATTTTTAGAAAGAAAAATTGAAAATTTTTCTTTCTAAAAATACAATCAATCCGTTTAGTCTTTTTTTCTTTTAGAGTGCTGAAGTATAATTAAACCGTCATAATATCTTTCTCTTTCAGTTCAACAATTTTCTCAATTTTTTCAGTATATTTATTGGTCAATTGCTGCATATCTTCTTCTTTTTTCTTACCCAAATCTTCGGATAAACCATTTTTGATGCCTTTTCTGATTTCTTCAATGGCATCCCGACGAGCTGTTCTTACACCCACTCTACTTTCTTCACCCGCTAATTTGGCTTTTTTTACCATTTCTCTACGACGTTCTTCGGTCAAAGGAGGAATGGATAAACGAATCACTTGACCATCATTTTGAGGGGTGATGCCCAAAGCGGCTTCAAAAATCGCTTTTTCGATTGTGCCCAACATATTTTTTTCCCAAGGTTGGATAAGAATGGTGCGAGCATCTGCCGTTGAAATATTCGCCACTTGGCTGACAGGCGTAGGCGCACCGTAATAAGGCACCATGAGGCTATTCAAAAGGTCGGCATTGGCTTTGCCAGTTCGGATTTTAACAAGTTCATGTTGTAAATGATTTATGGCTTGATTCATGGACTCTTCCGCCATTTCAAAAATCATATTAATCTCCTCGGTATCCATATTTACTTTTTTGATTGATTTATAAATTGCAATTATCTAAAGCAAAAGTACATGTTTTCTTAGATTTAAAGAAAAAATCTAAGAAATTGCTTCAAAAGAGGGTCAAAAATGATAAATCACTTCTTCATCTTGCAGTTCAATCTCTTGGGTTTCCTCTAATTTATGAATAATTTTATCAACCGTTCCATTCTTAGATAGTGCTTGGTTGTGAAGTAAAATATAGTTTTTCAGAAGCAACAACTCCGAAGGGCGGTTGCCCGAGCGAATGAGGCGGCGAACGGTCTCTTTTGCTGTCTCTTCAATCAAATCAGGTGTGATGGAAATGCTCATGGCTTTAGGCTCTTTTGGCACATTGCTATTTTCTTTTTCAGAAACTTCCGTCGGAAAAACCAAAGGCGTTTCGCTTCTTTCGACTTGAAAAGCGGGATTATACTGAGGGGGTGCCGAGGTTATACCATTTTCAACATCGCCATCGGGTTGTTGCTTGACCCGCAAACATGAGCGACCTGTGGAGTTGATAAAATTAACCAAAGGGTCAAAAGATTGGTCGTTTGAAAGAATCGCAAATTCAACGTCGCCACTGATGCGCTCGTGGAGCTTACCCATCAAAAAACAGATGTGATAATTCAAGCCTTGTTGCGCATCGCCATCTACTTCCACCCATTTTAAGTTGTTGCCCATTTTCTGGACATCACGCACTATTTCAAAGGGAATAGATTCAACATTGGAGCCAATGAAGACGAAAATTTTGTCGCTTACTTTCTCTAATTTTTTGAATTTTATGAATTGTAGGGTGTCGTAGCCGACGAAAAGATACCGACGAATTTGAGTCGAAGTCATAAATTGTTTAAGTTTGTAAAAGTTATATGTAAATGTTTTCTCACGTCCCTACGAAAGGGGACGCAATGTAACATAAACCTTTTAAACCAAAAAATGAAGTCGTCAGAAATGATAAAAGAATATTTTTAATATACGTAAGTTATTGAAAACAAGTCACTTAAACTTTATTTCAAATATCAATTGATAATTTTTATATTTTTTAACGGGCTAAAAGAATTCTCAATCTTCTTTTCTTAAACGTGCTTTGTCGAGTAAGATATTGAGTTGGGTAGCTTCTTCCACTGACAGATTTTTCAAGACATCATCTATTTCATAAGCATAATTATCCATCCAATCAATCAATTCACGTCCTTTTTGAGAAATGATGACATCTACGAGGCGTTTATCGAGCTGATTAACCTTTTTTTCCACCAGACTTTTGGTGACTAAACGGTCAACAATTCGACTCGTATCGCTCATTTTGTCCAACATTCTTTCTCTAATTTGAAGTGTTGATAAGGGCACGGTGCTACCTTTCAATATGCGCAGCATATTATACTGTTGTGCCGTCAAATTACCTCTATCGAAGTGTTTTTTTTGTTGTTCCAACACCCAATTGGATGCGAAAATAATGTTAACTGAAGCCTTGTGCCATTCGTCTCGAAACTTCGTTTGCTTGATGTCTTTCTCTATACTCATTTAACTTAAATTTTGCATTTTCGCAAAACTATAATTTTTATTGTAACACAACTATTTCGGGAACGATTAAAAATTAAAAATTAAAAATTTAGGGTACATATCTAATTGCTTTTTTTTTTAACGGGTTATTAGTTCTACTTTGGCATTCTAAAATGGAAAAAGAAAACTTCCAAGCACGCCTTTTGTGCGAAGCACAAAACAGTGAGTAAATACATCAAATGGGAACTACATCCGAGTAAATATCGCAAAGTGTAGAGTGCCAAAGTAGAATTAGGTTTAGGCTACATTTGACATAAAGCCGCCATAAATTGCTCTAATGGTTTTCTTATTTGAGATTGTGTGCAAGTAAAATTATTAAGCATAACCGAGAAAGCCACCAGACGACCATCTTGGGTAGTGGCATATCCACTGTAACATCTTACACGGGTGATGGTGCCGCTTTTTGCTCTGATTTTACCAACTACTGAGGGGTATTGCTTAAACATATTTTTCATTGTACCAGATTTTCCAGCCTCTGGCAAGGTATTGTAAAAAGGCGTAAACCATTGATTATCAAGGGCTACGGTGCGCAACATTGTGGCTAATTGCGTGGGTGTTACGCCATTTCGAGGCGAAAGACCTGAACCATCTTGCATAAACAACCCCTCAGTATCTATGCCTTGTGAACGCCAAAATTCGCCAATTGCTTGCGTTCCCAGATCGTTGGTGCCGTCACCTTTTTGATTCAACGCAACGGTTCTTAAAAATGCTTCACAATATAAATTCACACTTTCAAGATTGGCTCGGCGCATGATTTCCTCCAAAGGCGGCGAAAGCACGGTATAAAATGTTTTTCTTATTTGAAGCGTCTTGCCATTTTGGTCTATAATCCATTGAGTGGTAGCGGGTTTAAAAACTTCAATACCTGTTCTGAAAAGTGTTTCTCGAAGATGATAGGCCAAGAAAAAAGGTGGGTCGGGCAACGAACCTGTAATTTCGTAAGTGCCTGAGCCCTGCGGAATAGTGCCGCTTACAAATCCCTCTTTTGCGTAAGGATGGGAAAAAATATAGGCATCATCGCTCTCCTCTTTGGCAGCCGTGACATCGTTAAACCATTGAAAATCAGGTACTTGTGGCGATGTGCCGATTATTTGAGGTGTGCCGCCAACCATTGGCTCTTGTATGAATTTGAGGTCATAAAGATTTTCGTTGAAGTTCAAACCGCTTGGCCCTGCGCCATAATAATTGCCAATATCTTCCCACAACCACGTGCGGGTGGCAGTGCTGTTTTCAAAAACTGAACCATCTCCGACAACTGTTCCCGCTATTTTTTTGATGCCTAAAGCCTTTATTTGGGTGGCAAAATCATCTAAAACTTGATACATTTTTGCTACTCCATTCATGCGTGGGCTGCCCAATGTGGGGTCGCCTGAGCCTTTCACATACACGTTGCCGTAAAGTATTGAATCCTTGATTTCGCCATCATATTGCAATTCTGTTTTATATCTAAAATCCTTGCCCAGCATTTTCAAAGCCGCTGCCGTTGAAACTATCTTCATGTTTGAGGCAGGAATTAAGCTCACACCGCCATTCAATGAGCCTATTACTTGCCCGCTCGAAATGTCAATCACGGAGATTCCGACTTGTCCTCGCCGCATAACTTCGTCTTGCGCCAATCGTTGTATGGCGTTTTCTAAAACATAATTTTGTGAAAATACTGAGGGGGTAATCAGAGTAGGCAGTAGGCAGTAAGCAATACCCAATATTTTGATTGAGGAAAAACCTAAACAATTGATATTCAACATTTTATCTTATTGAAATTGTATTTTATGAATAATTTTTTTCAAAGATAAAAGTTAAAAATGATGTAATGAGTATTTGCTTTAAAAATATAATTTAAAAAAAATGTTTAACACATCAACTGACCCACCTGCCAAACGTCTTCAAAGGAATTGTACAACGGAACGGGGGCGAGGCGTATCACATTTGGTTCACGCCAATCACAAATTACGCCATTTTCCATCAGCTGATTGAACAGTTTTTTACCTTCGTTGTCCGTCAAAATGCACAATTGGCAGCCATGTTCGTCGGATACTGAGGGGGTAATTATTTTAAAGTTTTTGCTTGATTTTTCCAACAAAAATCTTAAAAACCCCGTTAGTTTTAAAGATTTTTCTCTTAAAACGGGCACGCCTCCTGCTTTAAAAATCACGTCTAAACTTGCCTTGTGCATCGCCGAGGGAATCACTTGAACCGTCGAAACTTGCCAACCTGCCGCTCCATACATGGGCACAAATCCTTTCTCCATTTTGAAACGTTCGGCTTCGTCATGCCCCCACCAACCAGCGAAACGATTTAATGTTTGGTGATTGGTTGATTGGTTGATTGAGTGATTTTGGTTTTGAAAATGTTTTTCGTGAATGAACGCACCGCCAATGCCACCGGGGCCTGAGTTTAAATATTTGTAGGTACACCAAACCGCAAAATCTACTTGCCAATCGTGCAAATCGAGGGGTACGTTGCCCACTGCATGAGCCAAATCGAAGCCTGCGTAAGCACCTACCTTATGAGCCGTTTCGGTTATTTTTTTGATGTCGTAAAATTGGCCCGTGTAGTAATTTACGCCACTTAACAAAATTAATGCAACTGTATTGCCTTCATTTTCAATGGTTTGTAGAATATCTTCCGTTCTGAGCGTCTCTTCGCCCTCACGAGGCACGATTTCGACGATGGATACGGAGGGGTCGAAACCATGATGTCGCACTTGGGTTTCGATGGCATATTGATCGCTCGGAAAGGCTCCGCCCTCCATAATTATTTTGAAGCGTTCTTTCGTCGGGCGATAAAAAGAAACCATTAATAAGTGTAAATTGACGGTCAAAGTGTTCATCAAAATCACCTCTTCGGGCTTTGCTCCGACAATTGGTGCGGCGAGTCTTGACAGTTCTTTATGATAACTTAGCCAAGGAGACTTGCCCGCAAACCATCCTTCAACGCCATTGTTTTTCCAATAATCTAACTCCTTTTTGACATACCCCTCAGTATTTTTAGGTTGTAAACCCAAAGAATTGCCACAAAAATAGATGGCTTTTTTCCCTTCATGTTGCGGAAAATAAAACGCCTCTTGAAATGATTTGAGAGGGTCTTGGGCATCCATTAGTTTCGCCCACTCGTAGGTGTTTTCAAAAACCATAATTTTAGATTTTTTTCTAATTTTTAATTATCTTTATTTCTTTAAATTGAATTTTTTTCATTTTTAATCATTCCTTAAATCGCCCTAACCATGAAAAGAAAAATTACACACGCCTTTTTTCTTTGTTTACTTCTCGCATCCTACCCACTAATGGCTCAAGATCGTTTCAAAGCGGGTGTTGCGGTGGGCTTCAACTTGGCGCAATTGGACGGCGATTTACAACAAGGTTATGATAAGTTTGGTTTAAGTCTTGGTTTAAAAGGTTTTATTATTATCAAACCGCAATTTGATATTAGCACTGAATTGTTTTTGAATCAAAAAGGAGCTACTTACACAAGCGGTACCAATGTATTTGACACAAAGAAACTTTATTCCAGTTTTACGACCAACTATGCCGATGTTCTGTTTTTACTTAATTTCAACATAAACCCGAACGAAGCGGAAACGCATTATAGACACACTTTTCACGCGGGTATTTCACTGGGTAGGTTGCTTAACTCAAAGACATCGGTTCAGCGAGGCTCTTTTTTTGTTGATTCATTGGAACAAAGTTTAGCCAAAAACTATAAATCCAATGATGTTTCATTGGTTGTTGGTTGGTCTTGGTTTTTTAATAAAAAAATGGGTTTGACGATTCGGCACACGCTTTCAATGACTAACATGTATGACAATCCCGATAAAGTTGAAGCAAGGAAAATAGGTGAAAGCACTTATCAATCACTGCGTTCTTATTTTTTTTCAGCTCAACTTTTCTACAATTTCATCTCGCCTAAAAAAATTGGCGTTGATAAAAAGAAAAAGAAAAAAAAGGATAACGAACTCTTAGAAGAACTATAAAAAATAGTATCATTTTGCAGCTGCAAGAGTAACAAAACCCAATTTAATGTCGGGTAATTTTTCTAAAATAGCCAAAGCACAAGCCTCTATGGTTGCGCCTGTTGTCAAAACATCATCCACAATTAGCACTTTTTTACCCTTTAATACTGAGGGGTCTGTCAATTCATACACGTCTTCAACGTTTTGTAAACGCTCAAATTTCGATTTTCGGGTTTGAGAATCTGTCATTTTTACCTTCACCAATGCCTTTGTTTCCATCGAAATTTTCATGCTTTCGCTCAGACCTTTTGCAAACATTTCAGCTTGATTATAACCCCTATAAATTTGCTTACGTGGATGAAGTGGCACGGGTATGAGGGTGTCAAATGCTTGAAAATGTGGCATTTCTGTAAGGATTTCGCCATATTGATACCCTAATGAAATGGCCGCCTCACGTTTGTCATTGTACTTAATTTGATGGATTAAGTGTTGGGCTTTCCCCGCCTTTGAAAAATAAAAGAAAGCCGAAGCGGTTTCCAAGGGAAGTCGCCCACTAAACTTTTCAGTCAAGTGGTTTTGCTTTCGAAGGTGTAAATCTGTTTTTGGCAAAAGCAACTCACAATGAAGACACACAAAATTTTCTTCTAATAAAAGAGGTTGCTCACAAGCCAAACAAAGACGTGGGAAAAGAAGGGCCGTAAAATCTTGCCACAACTGACTTATTATGTTCATAAATAGTATGTTACAGAGAATAAAATAAGTTAAAAATTTTACCTAAAAAATTGATTATCAATATTTTAGCTCCCAAAGTTAGTATTCTCTTTTTGAAAACTTTATTTTATGTGCTACTATTTTTTTTTATCTCGAAAAGATAAAGACCCGCCTTTTTTTGCTAATTTTACGCCTTATATTATTAGAAAACAAACACACAGAGGGTTTTGGGAAAAAGCAATTGCAATATCATACTTATCTTTTTGATGATTTTTTGCTCGGAGGCTATCGGGCAAGACAATCCTCAACAATCAATTGAGGCAGGAAAAAATCCTAATCCTTCTTCACAGATTTCCACGCCCAATTCTGCCCAGTCGGAGGCCTCACGTGAGAGGAGAAGAAAAAGAGCTCTAAATGACTCACTTAGGTTCGCCGCTGAACGTGAGGCAAAGCAAAAAACGACGACACCTGTTATACCTACGCAACCTACTTCTGCGCAAACTACAACAAATCCCGTTCAACAACCCGTCGTTGTGCCGCCCGTAACGCAAACACAAGTTGCACCCGTCGAAAAATCTGATAATCCGTTCGATATACTGAGGGGGGAGTCGGCTACGGCAGGAAATCCGTCCGCTCAGACTAATGTGCCTTCTGCGCCCAGTTTGCTGGACAAAGAAACTTATTCCCGAAATTTTATTTTTTGGGTATTTCTCGTTGTGCTGATTTTGATGGCGTTCATTGTGGCGGGTGGTCGTTCTGCAATTCGCACCTCTTATCAAGCCGTAACGAGCGACAATGCCCTTCGTCAAATTTATAAAGAACCGATGGGTTGGGGCAGCTTTGGCTATCTTTCGCTCTATGTTATGTTTTGGATTAATGCAGGCATTTTTGCTTTTCTATTGATGTCTTACTATAAAATGAAGCCTCCTTTTGGGCAATTTGGTACTTTCATGGCGTGCGTGGCAGGCGTAAGTGGTTTGATTTTGTTAAAACACACCGTTTTATATTTAGTGGCCAAAGTATTTCCCATTGAAAAAGAAGTGAGAACTTATAATTTTATCATTATGACGGTCGGCATTATATTGGGTTTAATTTTAATGCCAATCAATATTTTTATTGCTTATTCATCCCCAACGATGAGTTTCGCTTTCGTCTATTTAGGGATTGCCGTTGTTGTTATATCCTATTTGGTACGGTCGTTGCGTAGCTTGCCAGTAGCGGCTCCTTTTTTAATTGATAATAGATTCCACTTTTTGTTATATCTTTGCACCGTGGAAATAGCCCCTTTGTTGGTTATATCGAAAATTATCATGGGTAATTCTTGATGTTTTTAACAAAAATACTGAAGGGTATTGATTGATTGAAATTAGAGTAAAAAAGTATATCAAATTGAGATTTTTTTCTAATCAATTGATTTTCAGTGTTTTATTTAGATAATATTTTTAAAATATAATTTTTATTCGAAAAAACCAAACTACTAACTATACACAATTAAGTAGTTCGTTAAAATTAGTTTAGATTATTATTTTGCGTAAAAAATTGATAATCAATTCTTTATGCAGTCTCAATACTAATTACGCAATACTACTTACACCAGTATTTTTTATTGATTGAAAATTATACAAAAGGAATAAATATGTCAGTAACAGCTCAAGCAGAAGGCGAAAATTTTAAAATGATTAAAAGTATCCTTGTCACTCAGCCTAAGCCTGATCCAAAGTCAGCTTATTTTTTGTTGGCTCAGAAATACGGAGTTCAAGTAGATTTTCGAGAATTTACGCATGTTGAACCTTTCGATGCTAAGGAAATACGTCGCCAAAAAGTAAATCCAGGTGAATTTTCATCGGTCATTTTCAACTCTAAAAATGCCATTGACCATTTCTTTCGTTTGTGTAAAGAGATGCGGGTGAACATGTCAGAGGAAACAAAATATTTTTGTTTGACGGAAAGCATTGCCAATTATCTTCAAAATTTCATTGTTTATCGCAAGCGCAAAGTTTTTGTGGGTGCTAAAACAATCGAAGACTTGAAGAGTTATTTATTGAAGCATAAAGACAAAGAGACGTTCTTATTGCCTTGTTCAAACTATGGGGCAAAGGACGTGACTAAATATCTTGATGAGATAAAAGTGCCATACAAGGAGGTAATAATGTATCAAACCGTGAGTAGTGATTTGAGCGATTTGAGTGATGTGACTTATGACGTTTTAGTCTTTTTTACACCGCAAGCCATTCTTTCTTTGTATGAGAACTTTCCAGATTTCAAACAAAATGAAACCCGTATTGCTGTTTCGGGTAATCAAACGGCTTTAGCGGTGAAAGAAAAAGGCTTAATGGTCAATATTCAGCCGTCACCACAAATTCCTTCTATGACGATGGCTTTGGAAAGTTATATCAAAGTGGCTGTTAAAATGGCTAAAGTTTAAGTGTTTTAGTTTCTTAAAAATATTAAAGCCAAGAGAAAATTACGTTCTCTTGGCTTTTTCTTTTTTTGGCAAAAAGGATAAAAATAGTTACCCCCTCAGTATTTGATTGATTTTATGGCTAAAATCAATCTACTAACCGCATCTCAATTTGTCTTTTTTCCAGATCGGCACCCAATATTTCAACCCGCACCGCATCACCCATTTTCAAGATTTTACCTGTGCGATTGCCTCTTGCTCGCAAGCGATTGCTCTCTAACTCAAACGACTCCTTCATTTTATCAAAACCGACCATGCCTTCTGCCATGATGCCTTTCACTTCGATAAAAACGCCTCGCTCAATCATGCCTGAAATAACGCCCTCGAAGGTTTCTCCGATGTGGTTTTTCATAAATTCTACCTGCTTATATTTGATGCTTTGACGCTCCGCATCGGCCGCTTTGCGCTCCTGTGCGGATATGTGTTTGCAACGCAATTCAAGCGATTCTTTATCAAAACGGTTGATTTTCTTTAAGTTTTCAAACAAAATACGGTGCGCCAACACATCCGAATAGCGGCGAATGGGCGATGTGAAATGACTGTAATATTCAAAAGCCAATCCATAATGACCGATGTTGTCAGTGGAATAAACCGCTTTCGCCATTGTGCGAATCGCAATCGGCATAAGCAATTTTAAGGTCTCGTCTTTCTCGGCTTTTTTCACCAATTCGTTGAGCGATTTGGCAACGTGTTCAGGCGTATCGAGGTTCATTTTTATACCTAATTCACGGGCAAAAAGCGCAAAATCTTGGAGCTTATCCATATTTGGCAAGTCGTGAATCCGATACAAATAAGGCACTTCTACCGTCGAATCTTTTTTCGCCATGTATTCCGCCACCGAGCGATTGGCCAAAAGCATAAAATCTTCGATGAGCAAATTGGCATCTTTGCGCTCCTTTACATATACTTCAATCGGCACACCTTGCTCGTCCAAACGGAATTTTACTTCTTCGGTTTCAAAGTTAATAGCACCGTCTTTGAAGCGTTTTTTTCTCAAACTGTACGCAATCAGGTTCAATTTCATCAATTCGTCGGCATAATCGCCTTCGCCCTGCTCCAAAATCTCTTGCGCTTCTTCATACGAATAACGGCGATTGGAGTGAATGATGGTTCTACCAAACCATTTATTAACGATTTTATGCGTTTCATCAAATTCAAAAACGGCTGAAAAAGTCAGCTTATCTTCATTCGGGCGAAGCGAGCAAAGCTCATTTGACAATCGCTCTGGCAACATCGGGCAAACTCTATCCACCAAATAAACGGAAGTTGAACGCAAGTATGCCTCTTTATCCAAAGCCGTATCGGGCAAAATATAATGCGCCACGTCAGCAATGTGTACGCCAATTTCAGTATTGCCGTTTTCTAAAACTTGATAACTCAAAGCATCGTCAAAATCTTTGGCATCGTGTGGGTCAATAGTGAAGGTTGTGATGCCTCTAAAATCACGTCTTTTTGAGACTTCGCTGGCAATATTATCCTTGATTTTCTCGGCCTCAGCCAACACATCTTCTGGAAATTCGATGTTGAAACCACTTGAAATCAAGATGGATTTCATCTCAATATCACTCGTGCCTGGCTTGCCTAACACGGCCGTAACAATGCCACTCAAACGGCGATTGGCTCTACTCAACCATTTCGTGATGCGCACGACAACCTTATCGCCTTCGTTGGCTTCCTTGATGTCTTCGAGTTCGACGAGTATTTCTGGAACAGATTCATTGTCGGGAAAAACAACGGCATATTTTGACTTTTTGCTTATAACGCCTATAAATTGGTCGGTTGAGCGGGTCAAAACTTGCACCACTTCGCCTTCTGCACGCCGTCTGCGACCACCTGCGGGGTGTATTTCAATCCTCACGGTATCGCCATTCAATGCGCCGTTGAGTTTTGAGGAATGTACAAAAACGTCATCCTCCAAATCGGCACAAACGATGTAAGCGGCACCCGTTTTGGTCATATCAACCTTCCCTTCGTGGGTGCCACGCAGCGCAACTGATTTTTTACCGTCAAATGTCCCACCGTTGCGGGATGAATCCGTACGCTTCAAGGTAGGAGCCTTAATGATATTATTTTGTTTTTCGACAAAGCCACCTTCCGATGCCGTTTTCGAGAAACCGACTTTGCCAATTGCCTTTAATTGCCCACTCGTTTCAAGTTGATCGAGGGCATATTTAACGGAATCCCGATTGTTACCCACTTTCAAAATTTGAATAATCAGACTGGCGGAGAAATTTTTGCCTGGATTGGATTTAAAAAGTTTTAAAATGGCTTGTTGAAGCTCTCTAACAGGTATTTTGTTGAGTTCTTTTTTAGATTTTCTATCTTTCATGTAAAAATAATTGATTATTGGTAATGGTGGGTTATCCGTGTTTAAGTGTTCTCGTATGTTTGAAACATGCCTGTCGGCAAAGATAGGATTAAAGACTTATAATTTGGCACTACCGTTTTTTTGTTTGTTAAAATATGTGTTTGATGGTGTTATAACTGTTTTGGGGGTGGAAAAGTTCAAATGGCTTTTATTGACAAGCCTTTTATGGATGACATTCCTACAAACAAAGCATTGATTTCTAAGGAAAATAATTATAAAAATCCCCTCTTTTTCCTATTCGTTTAAGCTCAATGACGTTATTAACTACATAGAAACCTATTCGATAATCACCCAATCTGATTCGATAAGCATTTGGCGCACCTTCACATGGTACAAGATTATTTATTTCTCTCAAATCATTAGCATCTTTCATGTTTTCGATGATTTTTGCTACTTTTTGGTGATAATTACGATGAATATCTCGCATATCTTTCCCAAAAGCATTACTGATGTTGACTACCATAAGTTCCGTTTTTGAGTTGCTCTAAAAAAACGGATGCTTCTGTATCACTCATGTAACTGTTGTCTACCAATGTGCTATACGACATCATTTCTACCAAAACAGCATCTTGGCGAACATCATCAGACATAGTATCCCACTTGCCTAATTTGACATATTTTTCACTCAACCTTTGTTTTACCCAAAATATCTCTTTGTCTTTCTCATCAATATTGGGTAATTGCTGCGCTTCAACACGCATTTTTTTAAAAAAGGTTAATAAAAAATTTTCGTCCTTTTCGTCAAATTTAATAATCAATGTCTTTGTCATTGCTAAAATGTTTTAACGTTACTTTAAAACCTGAATTATTGTTTTAGTAAAACAATAATTCAGGTTATTTTAGGATAAAAATACAATTAATTTCATCAAAATCAAACCTTATAAAAAGGCAATTTAACAACCTTCGCTGCCAACTTCTTCCCACCACCAAAAGCGATAAAAATTTCAGACCCCTCAGTATCAAAGCCTTTTTTGACGTAGCCCATCCCAATTGGCTTATCCAACGAAGGCGAAGATGTGCCTGATGTCACAACGCCTATCAAATTATCTTGCGCATCAAAAATTTCGTAATCGTGGCGAGGCACACGGCGGTCGGAGAGTTCAAAACCAACCAACTTGCGAGTGACCCCCTCAGTAATTTGGCGTTTGAAGGTCTCGACATTCACAAAATCACCTTTTTTCGTTTTTGTAACCCAACCCAAACCAGCCTCAATCGGACTTGTGGTGTCATTTATATCATTTCCATAAAGGCAATAACCCATTTCTAACCGCAAGGTATCTCGTGCGCCTAAGCCGATGGGTTGAATGTCAAACTCTTTGCCCACTTCAAAAAGAGCTTCCCACAACTTGACGGCATGATTCGCATTCACGTACAATTCAAAGCCGCCCGAACCCGTGTAACCTGTTGCCGAAATCAATACATTGTCCAAACCCGCCACCTTTCCCTTTGTGAAATGATAGTAAGGAATTGTTGATAAATCCACATCTGTGAGTTTCTGAATCACTTGAATGGCCTTAGGCCCTTGCACTGCCAAAAGAGCCGTATGATCCGAAATATTAATCATTTTAGTATCAAAATCCTTGGCGTATTGCTGAATCCAAGCCCAATCTTTATCAATATTCGACGCATTCACGACGAGCATATAGGCTTGTTCGCCTGCACTGCATTGGTCTTCATCTAAACGATACACCAATAAATCATCCACGATACCCCCCTCAGTATTTGGCAAGCAAGCATATTGCGCTTGACCAATTATGAGTTTCGACGCATCATTTGAAGTCACTTTTTGAACCAAATCTAAGGCTTGTTTGCCTCTCACGACAAATTCGCCCATGTGGCTCACGTCAAAAACGCCTACGCCTGTGCGTACACATGTGTGTTCTTCCTTGATGCCTGTGTAAGAAATGGGCATGTTGTAACCCGCAAAAGCCGCCATTTTTGCATTGAGCGCAATGTGGATGTCGGTTAGAGGTGTATTTTTTACTTGTTCGGTAGTTGTCATAAATAGTTTATAAATTTATAAAATGGATGTTTAGTTCTACTTTGGCACTTTACACTCACTGTTTTATGCTACGCATAAAAGGCGTGCTTGGGGGTTGTTTTTTCGGATTGATTTAATTTTTGAATATAAAAATTGGAAATTTTTATATTCAAAAATTAAATCAATCCATTTAGTCCTTTTCAAAGGTAGAGTGCCAAATTAGAATTAAGTAGTTGAATGAAAACAAACGCTTGTTAGAAAATTCATAACTAATTGATTTTCAACTACTTCGATATTCTTTATTCGGTGTTTTTTATTCGATATTCACTTAAATTTTTATGGAAGAAACACTTCCCCGAACAGCTTGGGCAATGTCTAAAATCAAGGAAGGATCTTTTTCTATGGCATTACCCACCACAATCATATCTGCACCAGCACGAGCATTTGCAGCCGCTTTCTCAGGCGTACGCATACCTCCACCCACAATGAGTGGAATATCAATAGCTCTACTAACCATTGAAATCATGCTTTCGGAAATTGGATTTTTAGCCCCACTTCCTGCGTCCATGTATATCATTTTCAGACCCAAAAGTTCGCCCGCAAGCGCTGTGCAATAAGCAATTTCATCCTTGTTGGCGGGTATGGGATGTGTGCCACTGATATAAGAAGCGGTAGTTGGTGCGCCACCGTCAATAAGAATGTATCCCGTAGAAATGACTTCGAGTGGACTGCGTTTAAGTGTAGGAGCTGAGAGAACATGTTGACCAATGAGCAAGTCAGCATTTCTGCCTGATATAAGAGATAAAAACAATATGGCGTTGGCTTTGTGGTTAATTTGTTGAGGACTGCCCGGAAAAAGGATGGTTGGAATATTAACCGAAGCCTCTCGAATGGCATCAAGGCAATAATCCATCATGTCATTAACGACCAAACTTCCACCAACTAAGAAGTAATCAACCCGAGCCTCAATGGCAAGCGACAATACCTTTTCCATGTTGCCCAAACGCATCTTGTCAGGGTCAATCAAGACAGCAAAACGTTTTTCACCGTGTTGTTTGGCTTCGATAAGAGACTTGTAAATCCGTTGCGTCATACGGGGGTGTTTTTTTGACAAAGATAAATCAATTTGCTAAAGTTTCATGTATTTCAATACTCTTAACATATAATCCATTGATTATCAATAGTTTGAATTATAATTTGGTGTCATATAAAAATATAAAATGGCAAAAAGAGGCATATTGAAATTCTCCATTGGCTCTGTTTTGACGCAAAATTAACCAAAAGAGACAAAAAGTAAAGGTTTTGTAAAAGTAAAGCGTTAAGCAAGTTAAAATAATATTTTTGATGATTATTTTCTTGAAAGTAAAATCAACTTACTCCGAAGGAAATTCCACAAAATTTCGAGGTGTTTCGTAGAGCCTAATTTTCAAATCAAATTGCTCTTCAAGATGGCCCCTCAGTATTTTCCATATTACAACCACTATATTTTCAGCCGTTGGGTTAAGGTCTTTAAATTCCACACAATCAAGGTTGAGATTTTTATGGTCGAACCGATTTTCGATGTGGGTTTTTATCATATTGTTCAAGATACCCAAATCGTAAACATAACCCGTTTCAGGGTCGATTTCGCCCGTCACTTTCACCACTAACTCGTAGTTGTGACCATGATAATTGGGGTTGTTGCATAGGCCAAAAGTAGCAGCATTTTTTTCATCCGACCATGCGGGATTGTGCAAGCGATGGGCTGCATTAAAATGTGCTTTTCTATAAACGGATACTTTCATCGAAACGTGATTTTTAAGATTCAACGAGTAATTTCAAGTGAATCATTCCTTAAACAAAGCAATGATACGAAGGTTTTAGTAAACGTAGAAATACAATTTTTTCACAATAAAAACCTAATGTGAAAAATTGGGTCTCATACCGTCAATTTTGGAAAGAAAATTGCAGCATAGCAAAATGTATTAATTTTTTAAAAACATAATATTTAAAATAACTAATTAAGACTATAAAATTTCATCAAAATAAAAATACAAATCGCATCTGAAACATGAAAAAAAATGGAGCCTACACCATCTTTACAATGATGCTGACGCTCATTACACACACCGCTTTTTCTCAAAAATTACCTTTCCAATTTGAGGCTAAAGGATTCATTACATTCACCGACGCCGACATGGCCGCTTCGGCTCTCGTGGACGGAAACCTGAAAACGAATGCCCTTGAAAAGGACGCTTTTTCATTCATCAAATGGACAAATTTTCTGAAAGAATATAAAACCAATAGTACCTATATTTCCAACTCGGTTACAAGTTTGACTGGCACCTGTAAGTTTTCTCCTAACAATCAAGTTGCTTTCATCGCACCAAGTCGGGGTAGTGCGCCTACCAAAAATAATTTGACTGATTTACCTTTAATCACCAAAATCTATGCTTGGGATATGTCCGATATGACAAATCCTAAACTTTTGGATTCTATGGATTTGGGTCGCCCTGTTTTGAGTTTAGACATGCGCAGAAGTGGCGATTTATTGGCTATCATCACCGAGCAACCACTCAATGAAGTGGCTTTGGTGGAATGGAAGAATAATAAATTTGGTTCATTAGAAAAAAATAGTTCAGGTTTCACGGGCAAAGCCAAAGCGGTGGATTGCGCATGGGATTCAACAGGAAAATATTTAGCGTTGACCCTTGAAGAGACAAAACAAATAGCTCTTTACTACATCCGAAAATTTGACAAAGGCACGGCGTTCAAACTCTATGGCGAACCCGTCAATTTGAACAGCACACCTGGCTGCGGCAAATGGACTGCCGACAATAAATACTACATCGTCACGAGCAAATTTATGGATGGCTCAAGCAATTCCGAAATTTCTGCCATCAAATTTGACACCGAAGAAGGCAAAACGCATAAGCTGACAGGCTCGGCAGTTACGGGTCAAAATACAGGTATGTTCTCAATCAGTGCCGATGGGAAATACATCGCCACCGCCAACACCCGTGAAAGTTATCGCCCATTAGACGACCCAAAGATGAATGTGAACAGTTCCGTGAGTCTTTTGACCTTCAATACTGAGGGGGTGCTTAGTAAAATTGGTGAATACGAATTTCAAGGCATCATGCCCAAATCGGTTGATTTTGACGCAAAAGGCAATATGCTCGCCGTCTCGGTTTATGATTATTGGGATTTGAACGGCAAATCACAAGGCGGTATTGAGTTTTGGAAAGTTGAAAAAGGAGATAAGCCTGCGCTCAAAGCCACGGGTTTTCGCCTATCCGTGCCAAGAGGCATCCACACATTGAAAGTTATTCCTTAGAACATATTTATTTGGAACAATCTACACGTACATTTACTATTAGCCCATCAGCAATTTGCTTGATGGGCTATCTTTTTTTTAGAAAATAAAAAAAAGGTTCAAAATACTGAGGGGGTATGATAAATGCTTTAAGGGTGCTACAAAAAAGTTATTCTAATTTATGAGCAACTAATTCGTAATTAGCATTTCGCCCGCCTTCGTTTGTTTGTTGCAAGATGCCTTTTTCTACCAAGTCTTTTATGTCCCGTAAGGCGGTGTCGGTAGAGGTTTTGGCAATTTTGGCCCATTTTGAGGTTTGTAATTTGCCCTCAAAACCATCAAAAAGTTTATTGAGTATTAAGCGTTGGCGTTCATTTATGGAGATATGTTCGTGTTGTTTCCAAAATTCTGCTTTGCGTAATATGTTTTGTGTGGTATTTTCGGTGGCGAGCATGGCATTTTTGAGGCAATGCAGGAACCAGTCGAGCCATTCGGTTATGTCGCCCGAACTGTATTGCTCGCTTTGCAATACTTCGTAATAGCGTTTGCGTTCGGTTAATATTTGGCTCGACATACTGTAAAAACGTTCTCCACTTCCTTCGGCTCGGGCAAGTAACATATCCGTTATGGCTCTACCAATCCTGCCGTTTCCATCATCGAAAGGGTGAATGATAATAAACCAAAAATGCGCTATGGCGGCCTTTAAAACAGGGTCAAGGGTGTTGTCGTTGTTGAACCAATCCAAAAATTTATCCATCTCGGGTTTTACCAATTCGGGTTTTAAGGCTTCAAAATGCACTTTTTCTTTGCCCATTGCGCCTGAAACTACCTGCATTTCGCCTGTTCGGTATTGCCCCACTTCTATTTCATAAGGTCCACTATATCCTGTGGGGAATAGTGCTGCGTGCCACCCAAACAAACGTTTTTCGGTCAAAGGCAAGGTGTGGCGTTGGGTAGCATCCAGCATCATTTCTACTACGCCTTCTATGTGGCGGTTGCTCGGTACAAGTCCTGCGGTGTTGATACCCAAACGTCTTGCAATAGATGAACGTACTTGCTCGTAATTGAGTAATTCGCCTTCTATTTCTGATGATTTTACAACGTCTAATGTTAAAGCGGTAAGCGTGGCTTCTTCTTTGACAGAAAAGCCAAGAGCGTTCATTTGACCTATTATTTTACCCTGCATCATCCGCACTTCACCAAATACGGCATTTATGGCTTTGTCTTGCCACGAAAAATCTGTCCATTTAGGATGTTCGTAAATATACTTAGCCATTGCTTAAAATTATTTTTGCGGTAAAAATACAAATTATTTACCGCAGATATGCGGTGATTCTTTTATTTTTTCACCGCATGAAAGCAACATTTACACATTATTTTGATGTCTTGATGGGAAAATAACAAAAAATACTGAGGGGGTGCCTTCAAACAAATGACATTAATTTTCACACAAATAAATCTAATTTTATAAATAAATTAGAGACATTTGCGTAAAATTAATGTCATTCATGTTTTGAAAATAACGTTTTATCGCAATACATAAACAATTGATTATGAACCTCTTTTCTCAAAATCTACGCACCCATTTCGAAAAACACGCCAACCCAACCAATGCCCTCCCCATGCAAAAATACATGAAAGACACATCCTTGTTTTTAGGCATAAAATCACCTGAAAGAGTGGCATTATTCAAACAATTTATCAAAGAAAATACTCTGCCTTCATATTCCGAAACCTTAGAAATCGTAAAAGAACTTTGGGCAATGCCGCACCGAGAATTGCACTATTGCGCCATAGATTTATTGTTCATGCAGCGAAAAAATTATCAAAAAGAAGACTATCTTTTTTTTGAACACCTGATAACTCAAAACAGTTGGTGGGATAGCGTGGACTCAATAAACAGCAATGTTTTAGCCCATTATTTTAAAAAATTTCCCGAGCAAATGCGACCCGTCACGGAGCGTTGGATGAATACAGAAAATATGTGGTTGCGACGGGTTTGCTTGATTTTTCAATTGCCTTATAAAAAAGAAACGGACTTCACTTTAATGACCGATTACATACTCGTTTTGAGTGATTCTAAAGAATTTTT
>JAYTMW010000278.1:0-3882 GCA_043728105.1 Saprospiraceae bacterium
GGCAAACCTTCGATATTCTGAATCGAACCATTGGCAGCGATGATGATTTCACGGGTTTCTTCGTTCCAAAGTCCCAAACGCACCAAGTCGTTGAGCAAATGCTTGTTGACCACAATGTGTTCGCCCGATAGCGTGCGGCGGGTGTAGATATTGGTTGTGTAAGGCTCAAAACACTCGTTGTTGCCTAAGATTTGCGACGTTGAAGCGGTCGGCATCGGAGCCAACAACAAGGAGTTGCGTGCGCCTGTTTTCACCACTTTTGCCCGCAAAGACTCCCAATCCCACCGTTTTGAAGGCTTCACGCCCCACATATCAAACTGAAACTCGCCGTTACTGAGGGGTGAACCTTTGAATGTTTCATAATGTCCGAGTTTCTCTGCCAAAGCGACAGATTCGGTCATAGCGGCGAAGTAAATGGTCTCAAAAATGTCTCTATTCAATTGGCGTGCCTCGGCCGAATCAAACGGCATCCGCATCATGATGAACGCATCCGCCAAACCTTGCACACCCAAACCAATCGGACGGTGGCGCATGTTGGAGTAGCGGGCTTGCTCAACGGGATAGTAATTAATGTCAATCACTTTATTCAAATTGCGGGTCGCAACACGCGTGATTTCGTACAATTTATCAAAATTGAACTCGCCACGCTTGGCATCCACGTACTTTGGCAACGACAACGAAGCCAAATTACAAACCGCCACTTCGTCTTTGGAAGTGTATTCCAAAATCTCGGTACAAAGGTTTGAGGAACGAATCGTGCCCAAATTCTTTTGGTTCGATTTCTTATTCGCCGCATCTTTATACAATATATATGGTGTACCCGTTTCAATTTGCGATTCCAAAATCTTGTGCCACAACTCACGGGCTGAGACCACCTTGCGGGCCTTGCCTTCACGCTCGTAACGGTGATAAAGGGCTTCAAATTCGCCGCCGTAAGCATCATCCAAACCAGGGGCTTCGTTGGGGCAGAAGAGCGACCACTCGCTATCTGCTTTCACCCGCTCCATGAACAAATCGCAAATCCACATGGCGTAGAACAAATCTCTCGCCCGCATTTCTTCTTTGCCGTGGTTCTTTTTTAAGTCCAAAAACTCGTAAATATCGGCGTGCCACGGCTCCAAATACACCGCAAAAGCACCCTTGCGTTTGCCACCGCCTTGATCCACGTAACGAGCCGTATCGTTGAACACTTTGAGCATCGGAATAATGCCGTTGGATTGTCCACCCGTGCCTTTGATGTAGCTGCCCGTCGCCCGCACGTTGTGGATTGATAGACCAATGCCACCCGCACTTTGCGAAATTTTGGCGCAACGAGACAAGGTTTCAAAAATGCCTTCGATGCTGTCTTCGGTCATGCTCAAAAGGAAGCACGAGGAGAGTTGCGGCTTGGGCGTACCTGCGTTGAAAAGCGTAGGCGTGGCGTGAATAAACCACTTATCGGACATCAAATTGTAGGTTTCGATGGCCGCTTCCACGTCTTCGCCGTGAATACCGACCGACACCCGCATAAATAATTGTTGCGGACGCTCCACAATTTTGCCATTCATACGGAGGAGGTAAGAACGTTCTAATGTCTTGAAACCGAAGTAATCGAACTCAAAATCACGGTCGTGGATGATGGCCGAATCAAACTGTGCAGCGTGTTTTTGAACGATTTTGTATGTTTCTTCACCGATTAACCCTGCCTTTTGTTTGGTCTTTGGGTCAATGTAGTTGTAAAGTTCCTTGATGGTTTTGGAGAAAGATTTATCCGTGTTTTTGTGCAAATTGGAGGTCGCAATACGGGCCGCCAAAATCGCATAATCGGGATGTTGCGCCGCCAACATGGCCGCCGTTTCAGCCGCCAAATTGTCGAGTTCGCTGGTGGTCACGCCATCGTACAAACCCTGCACAACCTTCATCGAGATTGTGATAGGCTCAACCAATGGGTTCAGACCATAACTTAATTTTCTCACGCGAGCCGTGATTTTGTCAAAGCTCACTTCTTCACGTTTACCGCTTCTTTTAACTACTTGCATGGTACGTTACAAATTTAAAATGTCCGTTAATGTTGTTATAAATTATAGTGTTGTTCGATAGAGAATTAAAAATTAAAAATGAGTAATTAAAAATTTGTAAGACATTGATGGTCAATATTTTATGAATTATAATTGGGTCATTTTTTCTAATTCTGTTTGTTTGTTTTTTCTATTTTTTTCTTAAAATACTGAGGGGGTGTCAAATTTCACTCGCAATTTGCGCCAGTGTTAGCGTAACAATATTTTCAATAAAAGCTCCTATTTCAATTAAAAGGATATTAATTTCCTCTGTTTTTCTATCTAAAGAAAGAGTAAAAGGTTCAATAGATAAAGGCAAAACAGTTATTACATTATCTTTATTGATGGATTCATTGTATTGCAATATTGCGCCGATGGCTAAAGTTGCATTATCATAACCAAAGTGATGAAAACTAACTATCAATTCATATTGCTTTTTATCCTTCAATCCAATATCAAATCTTAGCCAACCTCTCTGTAAAGTTCTATTAAAAAAATAGTCGTATTTCTGTGCATACGTCACAATTTGTTGTGTATAATCGTAAGACTTTGTTGAGTCATTCGGCTTTTCACTTGCAATATCAAGTCGAGCATTACCATTCAATCTTTTAGCAACTTGCTCTTTTACAAGATGAAGTTTGCTTTTACAATAATCAAAAACCAATAGTCGGTTTTCATCTATGAGCATTTTTCGAGACCGTGTTCCTTGTTCATCAAGTTGTGCCAATTTTTTGGAGAAAATATCCGCCACATCATCTAAACTCGTATTGGATAAATTGATTTCCATCTTGATATTTAAAGCCATTTCAATAGAACGCTTTTGAGCATCAGCGAAAAAATCTACCAAATACTGAGGGGTATCGGAATCAGCCGCTTCCAAAGCATCTATATATTTTTTCTTTTCATTACGCTTTACAGTCAAAGGAAACAAGCCATGTTTAATCAAAACCAAACTCGTAATTAACCTTGCTATGCGTCCGTTTCCGTCTTGAAAAGGGTGAATTGCTACAAAAGCATGGTGCAACCAAGCCGCTATAATGATAGGCTTAACTTGTTTTTGCTCTAACCCATGATAAATTTCAATCAACTTTTCAATTTCAGCTTCAACGTGAACAGGCGGACAGTATTGAAATTGCGTTCCGTCGGCTCTCGTTGGATTATTTTCTCTTACCTTAAATGAACCTTTTAACAAAGGAATTTGCAAGCGATTACCAAATTGGTCTCGACCTTCTGCATGGTCTTGATGTTTGGTAATAAGTTGATGCAATTCTTTGATGAAACCCTTAGTCAAAGGGCGATTATTTTTGACCAAATCAAACACAAAATCAATGGCATCAAAGTTATCATTTAGGTATGCCATGAGTTGTTTCGGGTCAATGTTTGTGTCACCATGTTGCAAGTAAGACTCAACAAAACCCTCTTTGATGAATGTTTCAGTAACACCATCGTTTAAATCATACAACCTTTCAATTACCCCCGTTTCAATGGCGTGTTGTCTTTTCAATCGCCCTAAAAACAGTTTATATTCTTCGGTTTCACCCTTCATATTTCCCCTTTTTCGCAACCAAGATGGCGAAAGCAAATCCAATTTAGTGGTATTGCACTTTTGCCATTGTTCCGAAAATTCGGTGGGTTTCCAAATATGTACTACTTTTATGTTCATTAATTATCTTGAATTCAACTTAAAATTTCAAAAATAATGTTCGTTTTCAATATTCTTATTTCACTTCAAATTGAAGTCTATTAACAATGGTTCGTTAAGAATTAAGCCGCCATTGCGTCATAATTCATTGAAAATAAAAGGGTTTTAATTTTCGGATTATTTTTAATAGCGATTGGGTCTAAA
>JAYTMW010000279.1:0-6110 GCA_043728105.1 Saprospiraceae bacterium
TTTCAACCCAAAACATGGCACTTGATATAAGAAAACTACGGACTTCATTGCGTCCATAATTGTAAATGGCTGATTTCCAATCGGGATGATAGCCCAATCTTGGGTCGGCATGTTCATATAAATGTGTTCCATCGAAGTCATAAATGCCGTGTGCGTCCATCGGAAAATGAGAAGGCACCCAATCCAAAATCACGCCCACGCCCGCTTTATGAAAGGCTTCCATCAAAAACATAAAATCTTGTGGCGTACCAAAACGGCTCGACGGCGCAAAATATCCCAAAGTCTGATAACCCCAACTCGGCTCATACGGATGCTCCATGATGGGCATAAACTCGATGTGCGTGAAGCCCATTTCAGCCACGTAAGGCACGAGATCTTCCGCCATTTCACGATAAGTCAAAGAGCGATTGCCTTCAAAACCCTTGCGTTTCCATGAACCTGCGTGGACTTCATAGACGGTGTAAGGTTGGGTTTTACCTGCTTTTTCGGCCCGTTTTTTCATCCAATCGCCGTCATGCCACGTATAATCTAAATCCCAAATAATGCTTGCTGTTTGGGGTGGAATCTCCCAAAGGAAAGCAAAAGGGTCGGTTTTTTCTAACAAACGACCATCGGGTGCCCAAATACAATACTTATAGGTGTCACCTTTTTTTGCTTCGGGAATAAAAATTTCCCAAATACCCGAACCATCCCAACGGGGTTTCATCTCGTGGGTCATTTTATCCCAAAAATTAAAATTTCCGATGACGGAAACTTTTCTTGCGCTGGGAGCCCACACGGCGAACATGACCCCCTCAGTATTTCCATCGTTTGTGATGTGTGCACCGAGTTTTTCATAAATTTTAAAATGTTTTCCTGCCTTGAAAAGACTGATGTCGAAGTCAGTAAATAGACTAAAATGGCTCATACGGCTTGTTGTTTAATTGGTTTAGATTACTCTGTACATTCTTATTGTTTGATAATCAATCAGTTACGCCTATTTTTTTTATAAAATAAAAAACAAAGATTTCTGATTTTTGACAAAAATAGAAAAAAATAGATTCGATACTGAGGGGGAGGCTTTTTTCTTTTTAATATTTTTCAAAAAGGTAAAATAGAGCGATAGAATGTTGTTAAATTTGCGAGAGTTGAACATTCTTTTTAAGCGTAGCATCCTTCAAATTTTGTGTATTAAAGCGAAATGTATTCTTTAAAATTAACTTTTTTACAATTAATATGGTTTAAAGCTAATCTTGCTTTTCATTTTGATTAAAACATTCTAAATCCATCTATAAAAAAGATAATACAATGGCAATGAACCGTTTGAAAAACCTTGCAGATTTAGAAACCGAAGAATTTGATGTGTGCATTATTGGCGGAGGCGCTACGGGCTTAGGTTGCGCCTTGGATGCGGCTATGCGTGGCTTGAAAACTGTTTTGATTGAAAAAAATGATTTTGCGTCAGCCACTTCTTCAAAGTCGACAAAACTGTTTCATGGGGGCGTGCGCTATTTGGAGCAAGCTGTTAAAAAACTCGATATGGAGCAGTTCAGAATGGTTTACAAAGCCCTTCAAGAGCGTAAAACCCTTATCAGCAACGCACCTTATTTGGCGCAGCCTTTGGCTCTGATGACTCCTTGTTCCAATTGGTTTGAAGGTTTTTACTATGCGGCGGGTCTAAAAATTTATGACCTTTTGGCGGGCAAAACAAACCTTGCGCCAAGTGACTGGTTGTCGCAAAAGGAGGCATTAGCTCGCACCCCGCAGTTGAGTAAGAAAAAATTAAACTCAGCCGTTTTATATTATGACGGACAATTTGATGATGCTCGTTATGTGGTTGCGTTGGCAAAAACGGCGGCTGAAAAAGGGGCTGTTTTGATAAATCACGTTGAAACGCTTGCTTTTGAGAAAAATAATGAAGGAAAATTATGCGCTTTAAAAATCAAAGATAGTATCCGAAACGAGCCTTATACCATCAAAGCCAAACAATTTATCAACGCAACGGGGCCGTTTTCGGATAGTGTGCGTCAATTAGCGACCCCCTCAGTATTGCCTCGTATGCGGGTCAGTAAGGGCGTGCATTTGCTTTTGCCAAAGGATGTTATCGCCCCTGACACGGCTATTTTAGTTCCCAAAACGGATGATGGACGGGTTATTTTTATCATTCCTTATCAAAATCGTTTGTTGGTTGGCACTACCGATGATGAATGTGAATTGACAGAAAAGGAGGTTTTAGTAGAAAAAGCGGATGTAGATTATTTGCTCAAATATGTCAATCGTTATTTGGAAAAACCCGTTACAAAAGAGCAAGTTAAAAGTGGTTTTGGTGGTTTGCGTCCGCTTTTGCAAGCCGACCCTTCGGCGGATACGAAGAGTCTCGTGCGTGACCATGAAGTAGAAATTGATAAATTAAGTGGCTTAGTGAGCATCATGGGCGGCAAATGGACGACTTACCGCATCATGGCAAAAGATACAGTTGATAAAATTGAGGAAATACTGAGGGGGTCGGTTTCGCCTTGCCCAACGGAGACGCAAAAATTGGTAGGCTCGGAGGATTGGACAACTGATTATCATAAAACGCTTATGAAACATGCTAAAATTCAAGAGTATATTGCCAAAAGATTGAGTCAAAAATATGGTACAAAGGCTTTGGATATTTTGGCTTTGATTCAAAAAGATGGTACTTTGCGCTTGCCCGTGGTGGACGGTTCACCTATTTTGAGGGCTGAAATTGTTTACTGTGCCATCAATGAAATGGGCATGACGCTGAAAGATATTTTCGCCCGCAGACTCGGATTGGAATTGATTGATTGGGATAGAACTTATGAAGCTATTGATACGACAGCAAATTTATTACAAGAGGTTTTTTGGTGGTCGGAAGAAGATAAATTGAGATACGTAGAAGATTACAAAAATGAAATTCTTGGGTTTAAGGAAAATGCGGGTTTAGAGATGCCGCCCATTCCACAAGAATAATTTTTCGGGAAAAGATGTAAGTAAATAATAAATAATAAATAGGACATTTTTTTTTGCAACACATAGGCACATAGGACACATAGAGTTACATAAAATGTTGATTATAAGGAATTTATACATAATACTATGTGTCCTATGTGCCTATGTGTTGCAATAAAAACTTTAATTAAACCATGTTATTATTTACTCGTTACTTAGTGATGGTAAAGTAAATAAATTTCAAATCATTAAAATAGCTTTTTAGAGGAAAATTTAATCACGCTTGATGAATTGTAATAGATTTCATGTTTAATTTACATTGCAACTTACAAACAGTATTTATTTTTGATGAATAATAACAAAATAAAATAAATAATTGTTTTTAATTAATAATCAAAATTTTATTATTGACGCTTAGTTTATATTTTCAATTGAAAATACGTAAAATACTGAGGGGGTGTAGAGTTGGTCAAACTTAATTTTTTTTGAAGATTTAATTTTTTTTCGCATAAATATTTTTGGGTTAATAAATATAAAACCTAATTTAGCGTAAACAAAAAAACTACATTAATGCAAAGGAAATTTATAAAACAAACTGATTATTCTAATTGGACAATAGAGCAACATGCCGATTATTTGAGGACAGCAAAAATCTACACAAGGCACTTCGAAGCACTTGATGCTGAAAAAGTGGAAGCCTTTATCCAACGATATGCGCTCAAAAAGAAGGAATGGTATGATAAAAAAGAAAACTATCAGACAGCTTATGAGCGCTATCAGACCCAGTTTTTGAACAAGGCTGATCGGTATATTGATTTGATTCTTCAAAAAAAATTATTTAATCTACAATGCAAATGGCGGGCAGGATTAATCAATTTGCCGTTAATACAACTTTGCGATGATTTTGATTATTGGGAGGCACACATCCGAACTTGCCCCTTCATTCCCTTAATAACCCAAAAAGAAATTGATATTTGTGTACTCTTTTTAAACGAAAAAATTGATTGGGACGACAACCCCTATCGAGATTTTCAACCAGTTAAAATTGATTGGAACGATAATCCATCACGCTTTTTTCCTATTTTATGGCAAAATTATGAAGGCTTTAAATTCAGAGTCACTTTTGATGAGTCAAGCGATGCTGAAAGACTCATCAATTATATGCACGGCTGCAACGAACCCAATTATCCTCATCTATATCTCTTTTTTGACGAACACCAAAAAACAAAGGATTTCTTACACCTACCGAACCTACGGGGCTTGAAAGAAAGAGAATATTTCGACGCTTCCGACATCGTTGATTGGGAGCGAAGAGAAGCTGAAATGAAAGAAAATGGCACTTGGGAAGAGGAAATGATGATTAACGAGGAGCATTTATGGGATAACAATGACGACGACGATGACGAAAGAAGTGATTTTTACCGATTCAAAATTGTCATGTGGTTGAACAATGAGTTGTACGTTGACGAATTTATTGAGCTTGCCGAAGATGAACAAACAAAAGAATTATTCAAACAAAAAGAGCATTTTCAAAAAATTGATATTGATTTATCCAATCAAGATGAGTTGACAAACTATTTTTTATTCTTAAAAGAAATGGATGAAACCATACCCATAGAAGCACACGAAAACTGGCGAATCGCTTTAGAACAAGCTGTACGTAAATTTCAACAAGTGAAAATTGCTGAACTGTTGCCTTACGCCTATGATGCCTATTTACTCGGTTTTGAGGAGATGGACAGCAGCCCCGCTACCATCGCAAAAAGGGTAGCAAATCACCGTTATGTCGAAGATTGTGAGGAATACGAAGCCATGATTGAAAATCGTAATTACTTCTTACAGGGTCGGAAGGCTTTAGATGAAAATCAAGATTTTGACTATTTGTAGTGCTCAATTTTGTCTCGGCACTTGTATTTTCATAATGCTACTCAGCTCAAATGATAGTGCTTTTTCCAAAATTTACATTCGTTGCGTGAACATGTGAAGATTTTTGTTCTAAGATTTGATCCGCTACCATATCACCGATGGTTGAGGTTGAATAATATTTATTAGGATTTAAATCCTTAGTTACGATACCATTTTCTAAAAGTGTATTCACGGCTTTGCGCATCGATTCCGCTTCTTCTTTTAGGTTAAAATAATCCAACATCATGGCGACTGAGAGAATAGTAGCGGTTGGATTCGCAATGTCTTTACCCGCTATATCGGGTGTAGAGCCATGAATGGGTTCAAACATCGCAATGCTTTCACCCACGGAAGCAGAAGGCAATAACCCGAGTGAGCCTGTAATGACAGAAGCCTCGTCGCTGAGAATATCGCCAAACATATTTTCCGTCAAAATAACGTCAAATTGCTTCGGATTCAAGATGATTTGCGTGGCAGCGTTGTCAACGAAAAGAAAATCCAAATTAACGTCCAAATACTGAGGGGCCATCTTTTCGACGGTATCACGCCAGAGTCGGCTCGATTCCAAGACGTTTGCCTTGTCCACTAAGGTCAATTTTTTGCGTCGCTGTTGCGCCGCTTGGAAGGCCTGATGCGCAATGCGCTCAATTTCATGAATCGAATATTCGCAAAGGTCACTTGCAGCCGTTTCTGTACGTTCTTTTTTACCAAAATAAATGCCGCCTGTCAACTCTCGATAAATCACAAAATCAACGTCTTTGATGCGCTCTTCTTTCAAAGGCGACATGCTCAGAAAAGCATTGTAAGCTTTAACGGGACGAATGTTTGAGAACAGACCCAGTGTTTTGCGCAGTTTCAAAAGCCCTTGTTCGAGGCGCACTTTAGCATTGGGATCATTGTCATACTTTGAATCCCCGATTGCGCCGAGTAAAATAGCGTCTGAGCTGAGACACAAATCTATGGTAGCGGGTGGGAGAGGGTTGCCCGTTTTATCAATGGCACAAGCCCCTACGAGAGCTTCTTTTAGAAAAAATTTGTGGTTAAAGGCTTTTTCAATCGCTTTTAGGGTCTTAATTGCTTGCTCTATTACTTCGGGGCCGATGCCGTCACCTGCAAGAACGGCTATTTGTTTTTTCATGAAATTAAGTTATTTGCTGTAAGTTATTTATTTGCAGCAATTCCGTATATGGAAAAAATAGAACCACAGATGACACAGATTAAACAGATTAACGCTGATTTTTTTCTGTTTTAACTAAAAAATCATGTTTAAA
>JAYTMW010000280.1:0-12234 GCA_043728105.1 Saprospiraceae bacterium
GTTACTGAGGGGGTAGTAGCCATCACGAGCGCAGAACACAAAGGCGCAGCCGATCCTCACGCTTGGATGACTGCCTCTAATGGGTTGATTTATGTAGAAAATATTTTTAAATCCTTCGTCCAAATTGCGCCAAAAGAGAAAGATTTTTTTGAAAAAAATTATTTAAAATATTCTGCCGAGCTAACAGAAGTTGACACGTATATTAAAAATAAAATTTTACAAATACCTGATAGTCAACGTATTCTGATTACTTCGCACGATGCTTTTCATTATTATGGTACACGTTATGGTTTGCGATTAGAGTCAGTGATGGGCACTTCTACGGATGCCGATGTTCAGACTTCGGATATTATTCGTTTGGTGAAAATCATTAAAAAATCGGGTGTTAGTTCCATTTTTATTGAAAGCACCATTAATCCAAAATTGTTGAAACAGCTGGCAAAAGATAACTTTGTTGTGATAGGTGGGAATCTGTTTGCCGATTCTTTGGGCGATGAAAAAAGTGGTGCAGATACATACTTGAATATGCTTCGACACAATGCTGATGTCATTTCAAAGGCACTTAGCACACCAAAATCAGCCGCAAACTTGAAAAATACTGAGGGGCCTAATCCGTTTAGTTTAACCTTCACTTTTTTCGGTTTTGTAGGCTTGTGCGGTGTTTGTGTTTATTTTTTAGGTAAAAAAGGGTGAAAGAATGAATGATATAATTATTTCGGTCAAAGGGTTAACCGTTTCTTATGACCGCAAAAGGGTTTTAAGTAATATTTATTTAGACATTGAACGAGGCAAAACCTACGCCGTAGTTGGGCCAAATGGGGCGGGCAAATCCACTTTTTTCAGTGCTTTGTTGGGCTTGATTGATACCAACACGGGGCAAGTTTTGATTGATGGAAAATCTATTGAAGAGCAACGCATCCGCATAGGCTACGTACCGCAGCGCAATGATGTGGATTGGTCGTTCCCCGCCACCGTGATGGATGTTGTGATGATGGGTCGTTATCCGCACAAAACGCTTTTTGGACGACTCACTAATGAAGATAAACAATTGACTATCAACGCTTTACGAGAACTGGGCATTGAGCATTTGAAGGACAGACAGATTTCGGAACTCTCAGGCGGGCAGCAACAACGCACCTTCATTGCCCGGGCGTTGTGCCAACAAGCGGATATTTATTTCTTAGATGAACCCTTCGTAGGCGTGGATATGTTGACCGAAGAAAGGATAATTACCATTTTAAATAAATTAGCCAAAGAAGAAAAAACGATTTTAGTGGTGCATCACGACCTTGCGACGGTCGAAAAATATTTCAATAAAATCATCATGCTCAATCAGCGACTCATTGCAGCGGGCGATGTTGAAACCACTTTTACCAAAGAAAACATAGCCATGACTTATGGTGGGCAGCTTCAAATTATGCACAAAATTGGTATCATAGAGTCTTAAAAATAAACCATTGATTGGATGTCTTTTTAATATAATAAAAATACCCTAAATAGAGTAATTGTAGTGTCCGACATTACACTTTTTTGCATACTACATTTTTTTGAACTACCTTGCGCAATTATTACTAATCAAACTACTTTTTTAGCAAACAATATAACACATTCACAATGAACTCAGCACCATCCGATTTACTCTTGTATGCCTTTTTACTTGTATGTCTGTTTTTAATGACGGCAACTGAAACAATAAATAACCATAGGACAGAGCCTTAGTTTTCATGCAGTATTCACACTATTTTTTCTAAAGTTTTTTTCACATCCGCAAGCATTTCTTTAGTGAAATGTAGGTGTGTAACAAATCTAACTGTTTGAGGCCCGAAGGCTGCTGCTTTCATGCCTTCTTTTCCTATTTTATCTAAGAAGGAAACAGCTGTCAGCGGTGCTTTTACATCAAAGATGACGATGTTGGTTTTGACAGGTCTTATGTTTTCGACGTAGGAAAGCCCCCTCAGTATTTCACCGATTCCACGAGCATTGTCATTGTCTTCTTTGAGCCTTTCAATGTTGTTATCTAAAGCAAAAATACAGGCTGCCGCTAAGAACCCTGCTTGACGCATACCTCCACCAAAAGCCTTACGAAAGCGACGAGATTTTTGTATGAAGTGTTGATTACCAAGGAGTAATGAGCCAACTGGTGCGCCCAAACCCTTTGAAAGACAGATGGAAATAGAGTCGAAAGTGGTACCCCATTCGAGGGTTGACTCGCCCGTTTCTACCAAAGCATTGAAGAGTCTTGCGCCGTCAAGATGAAGTTTCAAACCCCTTCTCTGACACATTTCTTGAATGGGTTTCACTTGCTCAATCGTATAATAAGAGCCGCCGCCAAAGTTAGATGTGTTCTCCAAAGAAACGAGCGTGGTGCGGGGCAACCAATCGTAGTGAGGCTTAATCGCCGCTTCAATTTGCTCGGCATTGATGATGCCATCTTGCCCTTTCATCAAGGAAACGGCGATGCCAGAATGGAAGGCATAACCACCCACTTCCGACTGATAAATGTGGGACTTTTCTTCACAAATCACCTCCTCCATGGGCTGCGTATGGGTCTTGATGGCGAGTTGATTCGTCATCGTTCCCGATGGGCAAAACAGGGCGGCTTCCATGCCAAACATTGCCGCCGCTTTAGCTTCAAGGGCATTGATAGTTGGGTCTTCGCCGAACACATCATCACCGACCTTTGCGGTCATCATGGCTTCGAGCATTGCGGGCGTGGGTTGGGTAATTGTATCCGAAATGAGATTTATCATAAAAATTTATTGTAAACTTTTTGTCAATAATTTTTGGTGTGAAGTTATTAATTTTTAGGGAAAATACTGAGGGGGTCGCTTCGCATGGAAGCACCCCCTCAGTATTTTCATTGAATTAAAAAAATTTAACGATTACGCCATCCAAAAAGCCTTGGCGTTTGAGCTCCTGTTGCCTTATTATTAAGGCCAGCCGCAAATAGAGTTGAAGTTTGAGCCTTACCATTAGTAAATATATTAATAGTGGATAATGGATATATAATGTTTGATCCTACCTTTCTGAATAAAAAAGTATCCGTAGCAACACTACCATTTGTTACCAACTTGAATTCACTGGCTTTCCCATAAGTTATACCAGAAGCAACTACTAAATTATCGTTTTTGCGTATTAATTCAAGCGTATCTTTTGTTTTTCCAGACAATAAATTAACAAAACGAATACGTAAAAGCGTATCTTGAAATGCTTGAATATCATCTTCTACCAAAGAAATAGTGGGTGTGGGAATCGTATCACCCACGTAAACAGAATAATATTTCCCGTCGGCAAGGCTCACTTTTGACGTGAAAAGACTTTTACTTGAATCTGAGCGAATAAAATCCAAATTGATTTCACCCGTTGGCAAAACCGCATAATTACTGATTGGAAAAGCACCAACTGTTGTGCTAAGATAAGTCATTGCAGTCGGATTGATGGTCTGCCCGTTAGCTGTGACCAACAAACCTGGGCAGTTGGAACAAGCATGTACGAATTTGACCCTTGCACCCACGGGAACATCGCCTGGTATCGAAATGACATTTTTTTCACAAGCCATGAAGACCGTCAAAGCGGTTAAAAGCAAGGCTGCGAAGAATTGATTTTTTATTTTCATTACGTCTATTTTTTAAATCAGCCCTAAAAAGAGCTAATATATTATCAATGATTTTTTACAAAAATGACCCCCTCAGTATTTTCACTGATTTTAAAGTCATTTGAAGTTAAGGTTTGATAAACCACGGCTCTCTGGTGTGATAATCCACATCAAAAGCCTGTAATTTTTCAAGAGAAGCCCTATTCCAAATGTATTCAGAATTGTAACGAGGGCGCACATTGTAGGCGAGTTTACCACCATTAGCCACAAAAAGTCTTGTGGATAAAGGCAATGGAAAACCTGAATAGACAGTTTCTCCTTTAAATTTGTCTATTCCGTAATGAAAGCGGCGCATGTCATTCCAAGTTTCAATAAAACCCCAACCCCAACAAGCAATGTATTTTTGAAGCATAATTCTATCCATCGTTAAGCTGTCTGCAACGGCGGGAACGAGTTTAGTATCTGCCAAAAGTGCCGTTTTTTGAGCAGCGGTTACGGGATTAGATGGCGTATTACCTGCAAGATTTGCATAAGAATTCGCAAAATCAACGTGCGCTACAATGGCACTTTTATAAGAAATCAAAGCAGCTGGTTTATCAGCTTTCCGATATTGCGCCTCAGCTTTGATTAGTTGTAGTTCAGAATACGTCATAATTGGAAACTTTGCCTTATCACTGAACAACCATCTTCCCAAAATGCCTGTGCTTGCAGGATTTACCGTTGAACCCCATAAATTTGGCGTTGTTTGTCCTGCCGCCAAACCGAAAGTTGGGTCAACACCCGCTACAATGGTGTCCGTTGCTGAGTTCTGTGGAATCAACAATCGCAAACGTGGGTCAACTGCACCTTGCATGGTCGGGTTAGTACCATTCATTAGACTAACAACGTATTTGGAAGCCCGATAAGGACGTAAATTGTCCCGTAAAGAACCAAAAAAATTGGCATCGTCACTTTTTGTTCCGTTGAATGGAATGAGGAAATTGTCGGCGTTTCCAGCCATTGCTGCATCACAATATCCAATTACTTTTTCAGCACTATAGCTTGCTTTGTTTGTCAAGCGATGATAATTTCGAGCTAATAGGCCGTTAGCAAATTTTCTCCATTTCGTTACATCACCACCAAAGGCTTGATCAGCGGCTGCCAAATTTGGATCAACTAAACCTTTAGTATCAAGATAGAAAATGGCAGAATCACACAAACGATTGGATTCGGCATACGCTAATTCCTGCGAATCGTAGTTGAAAGTAAGCAAATTTTGGTTGAATGCCTCCTTAACGATAATAGCATCTCCGTGCATATCAGCAACTGTCTGCCAACCCCACGCTCGAATAGCGTAACCAATGCCGATGTAAGCGGGCATGTTACGGTTGCGGGCATCATCAATCATGAGATCCACGTTTTTGCCAACCGCCCAATAATGCTGTCTCCAACATTCGGCTCCGAAATCTGAACCTGCCGAATACCCATGAGAATCCCAAGCCTCACCACTGGTTGAGTGAACCCAATATTGGGTATATTTTCCGACTGCCCGAGAGTCGAAGTGGATTCCACGTGCCATGTTGGTGAACATGGGTGCAAGAAGCAAATGTGCTGGTGCTTCTTGAGGCACGTTGGGATTGACATTGACAGCCAAATAGTCGCTACAACTTGTGATTGACAATGCCATTAAAAAAATGAGAAAATTATATTTTACTATTTTCATTGTTGCTATTTATTTTAAACCCATTCATATTCAAAGAAAATTAGAACTTAATATCATTCCTAATTAGTTCAACACTCAAATTATAATGACTAAATTTTAATTTTAGTTAAAAATACTGAGGGGGTGTTTTTAAAATTATTTTTATAAGCCAATTGTTAATCCGAAGCTCAAAACACGTGGTGCTGCGAGTGTGCCATAATCGAAACCGCCTGCACCTGCACCGCCTGTTCCTGGTGTTACACCATTTACATTTGGGTCAGCACCTGAGTAGTTCGTCCACATATAAAGGTCTGTACCCGCTACGAAAACATTGGCATTTTTGAGACCTCTAATTTTTTTCAACAGCCCTTGCGGCAAATTGTAAGACAACCGTACGTCTTTGATACGCAACCAATTGATGTTTTTCTCTACGAAAGATTCCTCCGCATAGCCCAAAGTGTAGTAACTGTTATTCGTGTATGGTACAACCTGAATCGTATTTTTTGTTGGCGCATCTGAATTTTGCTTTCCATCGTTCAAAACACCGTTTACGATAATGGGTTGTTCACGATTTGATTGACCTGGGTGTAAGCCAAAACTCCAAAGGTATTGAGCGTTGCCATTAAACACGTCACCACCTTTACGAATGTCTAAATTGACCGAAAGGGCTACGGATTTGAACCTAAATTTATTGACGATGCCGAGAGAAAAATCGGGTTGGCGATCACCAATTTTTGAGAACGTGTTATTGACAAGTGGTAAACCAGAAGCTGGATTAACAAGTATGTCACCGTTGTTGTTTCTTAAATAAGTGTAACCAGCAATTGTTGACATATTTCCATCCGGAAAAACACTTGCTCGAGCGTTACCAAAAAGCCATGTATCGGATACATAATATTCTGGAATCGTGGCAGGGAACGCAATAACCTTGGTTTTTCCCTTACCAAAGTTTAGAACAGTTGTCCAATCAAAATCTTTATTTTTAACAGGCATAACCGTCAACACGGCTTCAATGCCTTCGGAAGAAACTTTTCCGCCGTTGAAATTTTGAAGAACAAACCCCGTTCCGTAGCTCAAACGAACAAGTTTTAGAATTTGATCATCATTGATTTGATTAAAATAAGTCAATTCAAGTCCTATACGACTTTTAAAGAAATTCAATTCTAAACCCGCTGAATATGAGCGCACAATTTCAGGTTTCAAGTAAGGGCTATTACCCGTGAAACCCAGTGCATAACCACCGCCCGTAGTCAATTGTGGTTGCAAATCAGATTTGATACTATAAGGTGTAACGTCACGACCAGAGCCTGCAATGCCGAAGCGTAGTTTTCCAAAATCAAAGTTTTTGATTTTTAATAACTCACTAAAAACAAAGCTGATATTAGCTCCAGGATAAACAAACGAGTTCGTTTCTATCGGCAAGGTTGACGTTCGGTCGTTACGAACGGACGCATTAACCGTAATAAAACGACCATAATCAAAGGAAACATCCGCAAAAAAGCCCAAACTACGACGCACACTGAAGGCTTGACCGCCTACAATTGTCAATGGATCGGCATTACGAATAGAAATCAAATCTGGTACACCAAGCCGTTCGCCACGCTCCGACAAAACGTTTTCACGCTGTTCGTCTGCGGCGGCACCAACTCTTAATGAAGCATTTAACTTACCAAAATCTTGCTTCAATTGCATGAAACCAGTTGTATTAAATACTCTCACACCTCGGCTATATTTTTCAATATATCCTCTTCTTGCTAATGCAATATTAGATTCAGGGTGTTGGAAAAATGACCCCTCAGTAAAAGCAACATCATAACCCGAATTGACGGTGAAATTAAGCCATTTCGTTGGGTCAAATTGTAAATTAATGTTACCGAAAACACGGTCTGTTGCATCATTTAATTTATTCCTCGTGATGTCATAAAAAGGATTGTCTAATTCTGAATCATTGCCTGCATTTGTCAATTTCCGTCTTGTTCCATCGGGATTGAGATAGTTTGTAATATCGTCATCTTGGGGCCAAAGGAGAATATTCGTAAACACGCCTCCAGGGCCACGTGCCGCTTTATCATTTGACGATTTTATAAAATTCAAATTAGATGAAATATTTAATTTATCACTAATTTTAGTAGAACCACCCACTCTAAAATTATATCGTTGCAAGCGAGTAGTAGGTATAACACCTTTGTTATCTAAAAATGAACCCGAAATGCGGTAAACCGTTTTCTCATTACCACCTTCAAACGAAAGGTTGTGCGTAGCGTTTGAACCCGTTTCAAAAAACGCCCCTATGTTATCGTACAGTTGTGTGCCAGCTGGATAGCGTCCGCCGAAGTGGCGACGATAACGAATGTCATTTTGTCCGACCACGCCTCGTCCGAATTCCTTTTGAAGTTCAGGAAAACGTGTAACTTCAGAAAAACCAAAATTATTGCTGTAAGTAATCTTTCCAGGCCCAGAACGTCCTTTTTTTGTTGTAATGATAATGGCACCATTTGCGCCATAAAAACCATACAATGCTGCAGCCTCAGGGCCTTTCAAAACATTGATGCTTTCAATATCATTTGGATTTATGTCTGACGCTGGATTTGAATAATCCGCATTACGATTTGGCCCGTCGCTTGACAATGAACCTTGACTTAATGTCTTATTGTTGATAGGCACACCATCAATGACAAAAAGTGGTTGATTGTCTTGACTAAACGATGTCGCATTTCTCAAAATAATCAAAGATGAAGCTCCCGGCGTTCCACCCGTTGAGTTTACGCTCAAACCCGCAACTCGTCCTTGGAGAGCATCTAAAAAGTTTTCACGTCCAGCCTCAGCAACGTCTTCGCCTTTAACTTGTTGGGAAGAGAAGCCATTTTTTCGTTTCTCGCCCGACGTTCCCAAAGCGGTAACAACGATTTCGTCCATTTTGATATTACCGCCGCCTAATATAACGTCAATAACAGTTTGGTTACCCACAGTTATCTCTTGCATTTTGTAACCAACAAGAGAAAAAACGAGGATAGACTCGGGAGGGGCATTGAGGGTAAAACTTCCATCAATATCGGTTAGGGTAGCACGACTTGTGCCTTTCACCACCACCGACACGCCTGGAATACCCAAACCATCATCCTCAGCCTTCACCGTGCCACTCACGCTTTGAGCCAAAGCAGTTGTGCCAACGAAGAGTAAGACGAGTCCAATAAATAGGGTGTAAAAATTTTGTTTCATACAATTTAGATTTAATTTGGTTAATAATTAAGATGCAACGGGTTGATTATTGCACCTTCTTGTTTATGTTACATCTTTATAATGTCTAATTTCTAAAAGTTGTTGTTACTTTTAAAATTTTGAATAAAGTTATACAATACTTTTTATTGTTTGCATTTTTTGAAGCATAAAAAAATTACTATGCCAGTTTTTTAGACATAAATATTGTTTCAATACTGAGGGGTCTTCTTTAATTCGTATTTATTGAATCTTTTGGTATTTTATTTTTATTTTATAATCCATTGATAATCAAATCTTTATCTATTTAAAATTGAATTTGTACACAACTTTAACACCTTTTCTAACTTATTTAAAATCAATGTACTTGTATCTTTTATTTTTCGCAAATGAACTGCAAATTTTGCAAATTTTATCACGCAAAAAAAGAAAACCCATAAGCTGATGAACAACTTATGGGTTTTTATTTTATTTTTTGTTCAAAAAGGAAGACTATCCCATTTCAGCTTCTACGGCTTTCACTTCTGGAATCATTCGAGTCAACATACCTTCGATACCCGATTTTAAAGTAACCGTTGATGAAGGGCAACCACTGCATGAGCCTTGAAGAATCACGTAAACAGTGCCCGCTTCAAATGATTTAAATTCGATATTGCCACCATCCATTTCAACGGCTGGCTTCACATAGGTATCAATCAAATCTTTAATGCGTACGACCAATTCGGCATTGTCGCCTGAAAACTGAGGGGTGCTTTGAAGTTCTGCTTTCATGGCTTCTTCAAAACCTTCTTTCAAAATTATGCCATCTTCTTCAACATAATTTTTGATAAACTCTTTTATTTTGAGCATGATTTCAGCCCATTCATAATTGAATTCTTTACTGATTGTAACAAAGTTATTACAAATATAAACACCTTTCACGAAGGGCATTTCAAACAAAGCTGCTCCCAACGGAGACCATTCTTTTGCCAAGGCTTCTTCACGAAAATCAGCCGTGCCACGATACAACATTCTGTTCGTCACAAATTTCAATGACTCTGGATTCGGTGTCTGCTCCGTGTATAATAACACTGGCGTTTTAGTTGCTGCTTCCATATTTTTTAGCGATAATTTTAAATTTAAAAAAATATTTGCTCTGTTCTAAGGTTAGTCAACAGATAAATCCGTTTCGACGGGTTCGGATGAATCCGTAAGCTACTTTATTTAGAAAGATTCTACAAAAGTAACGCTTTTGTCGGATTTTAGTTCAGAGAAAGGAAAGATTTTATTGAAATGGGATTAATTTCAAATTCACGCTTTTATTCACTGTTTTAGCTTCGCTAAAAAGCGTACTAAAAAAAGGACTAAATGGGATGCGCTAATTTTTTCAAATAGAAATTTTGGAAAAAATTCTATTTGAAAAAATTAGCGCATCCCGAAAGAAAAACTTTCAAGCACGCCTTTTGTGCGCAGCACAAAACAGTGCGTAAATATATCAAGTGAACACACACAGATTATTTTTTCACAACTACAAAAGGCATATCCGATACCCAATTTTTTTTCTCAAAAGGAGGATTTTTATAGTATTGTTCTAAGAGGTCGGCGTATTCAATATTTTTAAATTTCAACTTACTCGCCAACACATATCCGTAGATGCCCGCTGGGTGTTTTACGAAAAGCCACGTCTCAATTTTCTTCTTATTTTTTTCAACAATAAGATTCTCAAAATGCTTCACAACCGTCACTCTTTCGTCGAGCCTCACACTGCCTTGTGATGCGCCAGATACTGAGGGGGTCGCTTTTATGACGGCTTCCTCACGAGCGTAGGCAACCACGGGTGAGCGACTCTCGGCATAAAGGGACTTAAAAGTTTTCGACTTTTTATCCCAAACTTTACTCACCGTCACGTATTCCATGCAGCGTTCTTCGGTTTTTACATTTTTTTCTACTGAAACTGATTTAAGAGAATAGGCTTCGCAGGTTTTAAAATCCACATAAGCCGTGCGAATGGTTGAACCTTCTATTTCCACAAATTTTGAAAAAGCGGGCGTAGGCACATCATCCGCCCATGAGAGCGAAAGGTCTTCATCAAAAATTTTAGCAAGCGTCCCACCTTTAAAACTATAAATTTCAAGTGTTCTTTCTTCAAAGCTTCTACCTGTTGGCAAGCTACTCGTTTCAAGAACAATTTCATCTATTTTATCATCTGTAATATCTTGAAAATGAACGCTTTGCAGGTCTTTTCTGCCCGTTTCGCTCACGTTTGCGTAGTTCAAAAAAGAGCATTTCCCTTTGTCATTTGTCACAACTAAATAAAACTCTTTATAGGCAGGATTGAGAAAAGTTTTACCAGTGTATTTGTCGTCGTGCCCTTCCGTGGCAGCAACCCAAACAATGGCTTTTTCAAAACCATTGTCAAAATTATATTCTTTTTTATAAAACGGTTTTAGCTCATTTTCCACATAACGCTCAGGCATCACTACCGCTAAATTATCTCCAAAAATCCAACCCGTTGTGCCGTTCAATGCCTTCACTTTATACCAACGGAAAGTTTGATTTTGTGTATTATCAAAATGTTCTAATTTTGTTTCGCCCAAAATTTCAAACAATTCTCCTTCGTTGAAAGTGGTGTTAGTTGACTTGCTATAAGTGGAATCCGCATACAGGCGAATGGGGCTGACCGTTACCGCTGCCCGCTTTTGTTGGATGATTTGAGCAACCGACTCAGCCCTCACATATATAAGGTGTAAGAAAAATAAAATGAAGAGGCTTACATAGCGCATTATAAATAGGATTTTTATGTCTTATGTCTCAATTTTCGATTTATTGAGCGTTAATATATTACTCACAATTTTGATTCCAAATTTTAGTACCCCCTCAGTATTTTGACTGATTTTTACATTTTTTGTAACGTATTTTGTTTTTTTACAAAAAATCAATAAAAATAGCTGCCTTGAAGAACGTAAAAACGAATTAAAACGTTTCATTACGCAATAAAGGTATTTTTTAAAATAAAAGTTTTATGAAATTAAGACAATGCTTTGCATTTTTATTGTTGCTCACTTTGCTCATGGCAAGCTGTCGCAAAAAACAGGAAGGGTTTGAAATGACATACAGGCGGCAATTTGATTTGCCGATTGGGTTAGATATTTTTAAAACGCACACGTTCAAATTTAACGATGTGGCAGCGGATACGAGCGTTTTTTTTCAAATCAACAATGTAACAGCTTCTCAAATCAAGCGCATTTTGCCTCGCTCCATGTCTTTGAGGTCCATTTTCACAAGTGCGACACGCTATGATTTTATCAAACAAGTGGAGGTTTTAGTGTCTGATAAAAACCGCCCGAGACTCACTCCTCAAATAGCTTTTTATAGAGACGATGTACCCATTGGTACGGGCGACCGTTTAGATCTCATTCCGAGCGAAGTGGATTTGAGCCCTTTCCTTTTAGAAGGTAGTCGTTTTTCGATAAGTATTAATATAACACTTCGAGATTATCCACCACGAACCATTGAAACGGAATGTAATTTTTCTTTTTTTGCGGTTACGAATGAGTGATTAGTTATTAGGTTATTAGTGATTAAGTTATTAGGTGATTGAAAGAATTACTCAATCACTTAATCACTAATAACCTAATCACCAATAACTAATCACCAGTCAAAAAAAAGAGACTCCGATTCGGGAGGAAGTCGGAGTCTCGGGGTTGATTAGAAATCGGTTTCTACGATAAATCGTGGGAGGAATCATAAACTTTTAAAAAAA
>JAYTMW010000281.1:0-14114 GCA_043728105.1 Saprospiraceae bacterium
TTTTTTTAAAACACATAGGCACATAAGACACATAGTTTTTAGATTTATTTTTACAATTCATTGAATATCAAACAATTATACATTAATCTATGTGTCCTATGTGCCTATGTGTTTCAAAAAAATCAAATAGACCATGTTGTTTTCTACTTGTTACTAAGTCTTTTTACTCAATACTTTTTACTTTGTACTACTCTTTTTTTATAACTGAAAAAAATAAATCAACATAACCAATGAGCAAAATTGGACTTATTGTAAAAAGAGAATATCTATCTCGCATTACCAAAAAATCGTTCCTTTTAGCCACGTTTTTAACACCTTTAGCCCTTGGTCTTTTTGGGTTTGTAGCGGGTAAAATCATGACCTATCGAGATGGCAAAATTGATACGATTGCCATAGTGGATGAAGGCAATTTTTTGAAAGATAAATTAAAAAGCTCGAAGACACTCAATGTCGTTTTCTCGACAGAAACAGCCGATGTTTTAAAACAGAAAGTATTAAAAAAGGAACTGGATTATGCTGGCGTTTTAGTCGTGCCACCCATCAAAGATTTGAAAGCGAATCGTCATAACACCACCTTTTTTACCGACCGTCGCCTCACACCCGAGATGACAGACGACATAAAAGACCTTATTTCAGATGCCATTCGTGATTACAAAATAGACGTGTTCAAATTGGATACGTCGCAAGTATCCGCACTACGTACCCGTGTAAGCATTGAGCCCGAACCGCTTGACCCAAACGCAGAAAAAAAATCTACGTCAAAAACGGTTGCTATCACGGCTATTCTTAGCATCGTAATGGGTTTGGTGATGTATCTATCCATTTTCATTTATGGCTCGATGATTATGCGCTCTGTCATGGAAGAAAAAATGAACCGCATCGTTGAAATTATGATTTCGAGCGTCAAACCTTACGAATTGATGTTAGGGAAAGTCATTGGCGTAGGTTTGGTCGGTCTGACGCAAATGATTTTGTGGGTGATACTCCTTTTTATGGTCACCCTTGGGCTTCAAGTGGCTTTTGGAGCTGACCCCGCCGAGTTGCAACGGATGCAACAAATGCAAATGGGCAATCCCGCTATCGCTCAAATGCAACAAGATTCATCGGGCATGGATATCAATGGTGTTTTAGGTGAACTGGGTCGTATGAATTGGTGGTTTATTATTCCTTCGTTCCTTATTTATTTTGTTGCGGGCTATTTATTGTATGCTTCTTTGTTTGCCGCCGTGGGTTCTGCGGTTGGCGACGATATGGGAGAAGCGCAAGGTTTGACGATTCCGATTTCAATTCCCGTGCTTTTAGCGATGTATATTGCGATGTCAACGGTACAAAATCCTGATAGTAAATTAGCCGTTTTTTCATCATTTTTCCCTTTGTTTTCGCCCATTGTGATGCCCGCACGCTTGGCAGCCGAGCCGCCTATCTGGCACGTTTTGCTTTCAATGGTCATTTTGATAGCCACCACTATTGGTTTTGTTTGGTTATCGGGTCGTATATATCGTGTGGGTATTTTGATGTATGGTAAAAAAGCGACGTTCAAAGAATTGGGTAAATGGATGTTTTATAAAGATTAGTGATTGGGTGATTAGGTGATTGATGTATATTACTAATCAAGTAATCACCAATCACCTAATCACTAAATCACTAAATTTCTGCGATTCGTCGTTAATTTTCTTGTATTTGTAAAGATTTTTTTCAAGTTTATGAAACATCGTATTATTTTGTCGTCATAAATACAAAATTATTCACTATACATTATTAACAATCCATTAATTAATAAAATCAAAATTTAAAAAAATGAAGAAATTAACATTCCTTTTAGCTTTAACTTTAACAGCCTTCGCCATGAAAGCGCAAACGGCTGACGAAATTGTCGAAAAATATTTGAAAGCCATTGGTGGTGCTGATAAATGGAAGAAAGTTGAATCTACGCTTATGACGGGTAAAGGCGAAGCTCAAGGCATGAATTTTCCAGTAACGATGACAGCCATGCGCCCAAATTCTCTAAAAGTAGAGGTTGATATTCAAGGCATGAAAATGATTCAACCATGTTTTGACGGAACTACAGCTTGGAGCATTAACCCCTTTGGCGGCGGTGCAGAACCTACCAAAATGGATGAAGAATCCACTAAAGAATTTGCCAGAAATAAATTTGAAGACGAGTTTATTGATTTCAAAACAAAAGGGCATACGGTCACTTTGGAAGGTACGGAAGAAGCCGAAGGTACAAAATGTTTCAAGTTGAAAATTGTTTTGAAACAAGGTGGCGAAAAAATTTACTTCATGGATGTCGAAAATTTCATTCCAATCATGGTTCGTGAATTTGCGATGACAGGCCCCAGTAAAGGGCAAGCTTCAGAATCCATTTTGGGTGATTACAAAGAAGTTGAAGGCATGATGATGCCTCATTCAATCGAAACAAAAATGGGTGGTCAAACTGCGGCCGTCATTAAGATTGAGAAAATAGAGGTGAATCCAAAGCTCGATAAATCTATATTTGCTTTTCCAGTGAAGAACTAAAAATAGGGTTTTATTTTTAGGATAAAAAAAGGTAAGATTTAAATACAACTCATTGATAATGAATGATTTGTATTAAATTTTACCTTTTTTTATTTGGGTTATACCCCTCAGTATTTTCATGAAATTTTACTAAATTTTCTCTTCCAAACTATCTATCGGATACATCATTTTCATCGAATCTTGCATCATTTTTGCCCAATTAATTAACGTCATTTTTTGCTCCTCTGATAAAACACCTTCGGGGTGCGTGGTCAAATAAGAAGGTAAAGGCATTGCTCCTCCTTTAATATTGATCTCAATTTCTTTGAAACGATTGTACCGCATTTTGCTATTATAGGATGCGAAATTTGAAAAATTCAACTTCCCCTTCCCACCAGAAATATGCGTCGTTATCCACCAACGCACGGGTTGCATACGTGTGTACCACGGGTAATTTGTGTAATTACTATGACAATTAAAACAACTTGTCTTTAAAATAGTATGCACATTTTCAGGAACTGCATATGTCTTTGTGATGTCATTTTCAAAATTGCCCTCATGGTTTTCATCGGGTATAATAAATTGAATGCCGACGAAAAGAATAGAGCCAATACCGAGAGAGCGTATGAGGTTCTTTTTCATTAGAGCGTTTAATTATATTCATTTATAGAGTACACAAATGTCTTCAACAAAAGTCGAAAAAAGAAAAACTTAATGTCATTAATTGAAATAATTTGCTCTTTTTTACAAAAATACTGAGGGGGTGCTTATCTTTAAAGCTATTGATAACTAAACAATGTTTGACTATGAAAAAACGTGTTCTTTTCTGCCTTTTGGCATTTTGCACTTTAACCTTAAACGCTCAAGACATTATTCCAAAACCCGTTGAGTTTTCCTTCACTCGTGCCTTGCCCTTTAAACTGACGGCGGCTACCACTATGGGTGGTAATACGACAGAAGCGCAACAAGTGGTTGCCAAGTTGGCTGCAATGGTGACCAAAGCAAGCGGTTTTTCTTTCAAAATAAGAAACGCTGGTAATATTCAGTTCAACATCAACAAAACGCCCAACGCCACAATCGGCGAAGAAGGCTACACTCTGAATGTCAACGCAAAAGCCATTACGGTTAACGCAAACAAGCCCGCAGGTTTGTTTTATGGCATGCAAACGTTGTTGCAACTTTTCCCAAAAGAGATTGAAAGCCCAACGCTTGTGAAGGCAGATTGGAAAGTGGCGGGATGCAGCGTAATGGATTATCCACGCTTCGGTTGGCGTGGTTTGATGCTCGATGTGAGTCGTCATTTTTTCTCGAAAGAAGACGTAAAACGCTACATTGACCGCATGGCTCGCTATAAATACAATGTTTTTCATTGGCATTTGACCGACGACCAAGGTTGGCGTATTGAAATAAAATCTTTACCAAAACTTACATCCGTCGGTGCGTGTCGAGTGCCTCGTTACGGTAAGTTTGGCGTTTTGGATGCTCCAAAAGACGGCGAAGCAGCAACAGACTGTGGTTTTTATACCCAAGAAGACATCAAGGAAATTGTGGCGTATGCTACGGCACAACACATTCAAGTGATGCCCGAAATAGATGTGCCAGGACATAGCTCGGCAGCTATTGCTGCTTATCCAGAACTATGCAGCACAAAAGACCCCTCAGTAAAAGTGAGTCCGGGGCATAAATTTTCAGAATGGTATGGCGGTGGAAAATTCAAAATGCTTCACGACAACTCTTTAAACCCTTCGGACGAAGGCGTTTACACGTTTTTAGATAAAGTTTTTACGGAAATTGCCCCACTTTTCCCCTTCTCTTACATCCACATGGGCGGCGACGAGTGTTATCATGGTTATTGGGAAAACGACCCAAGTTGTAAGGCTCTGATGCAAAAAGAAGGGTTAAAAACGACACACGAGTTGCAAAGTTATTTTGTTAAAAGGGTTGAAAAAATTGTCAAATCGAAGGGTAAAAAACTGATTGGTTGGGACGAAATTTTAGAGGGTGGCTTAGCTTCCGAAGCCGCTGTTATGAGTTGGAGAGGTTACGAAGGTGGCATCGAGGCGGCTAAATTAGGGCATAATGTCGTGATGACACCCAACGATTTTGTTTACACTGACCTTATTCAAGGTGACGCTGCCGTCGAACCCGATGCGACAAGCTACAAAAAAGTGCGCTTGAAAAAAGCCTATGATTTTGAACCCGTTCCAGACGGTGTTGATGCTAAATATATCTTGGGTGGTCAAGCCAATCTTTGGTCTGAAAAAGTGCCGACCATTCGCCACGCTGAGTATATGACTTATCCACGGGCTTGGGCTTTGGCAGACGTTTATTGGAGCCCAAAAGGCACTAAAAATTGGGACGATTTTGTCAGAAGAATGGATGCGCACTTCGAGCGTTCGGACGTGGCTGAAATGAATTACGCCCGCAGTGCCTACGATGCCATCGTGACCGCCAAGATGGATGGCAATAAACTTATGGCAGAAATAGCGACTGAAATAAATGGGTTAGACGTTTACTACACCTTAAATGAAACCACTCCCGACCGTTTTTCTACGCACTATCATCAACCCGTCGAAATACCCGATGGCACGAGCGTAACGTTGAAAGTGATTACGTATAAAAATGGCAAACCAGTGGGTCGGGTGATTCCAATTTCGAGGGATGATTTGAAAACAAGAGTGCCGAAAGAGAAATAATAATTTGTATGTTCCAGATTTTACAACTTTTAAAAAGTCGTCAAATCTAAAAAGGGCAAGGCGTAATACCGCCTTGCTTTTTTAATTCTTTTAGTCAAAACAGTAGCTTTTCACGATATAACACGCAAAATACTGAGGGGGTGCTTCTTACCTTTGCATCTTCATTTTTCTAAAAAAAATAGAATGTTTAAAATAAAAATCACTCTACTCTTATCCGTTTTAGGTTTTTGCGCAGCGCAAGCACAAAACCCAATCAAGCCCCAAGATTTAGAATTTTCAATAAAAATAAAAAAGGCTAAAGAGGTAATCACGCTCGACGGCAAACTCGATGAAACGGATTGGCAAGCCGCTGATGTCTCAACGCCCTTTTGGGAGAGCATCCCGTATGATGAAAACCCAGCCAAATCTAAAACTGAAATACGCCTTACTTTTGATGACAACAATATATACGTGGGGGCAAAATGCTATCAGAAAAAAGGGTCGTATGTGGTGCTTTCTTTGAAACGAGATTTTGGCCCCGGCACAACGGATTTAGTAGGTGCTTTTTTTGATCCTTTTGGAGACAAGCAAAATGCGTTTTCATTTGCCGTGAGTCCCTATGGCGTGCAGCGTGAAGGTTTGATTTCAAATGGCAATGAATTTACAACGGATTGGGACAATCGGTGGACATCAAAAGTAGAGACTTACGATGATTTTTGGATAGCTGAAATGGCCATTCCGTTTAAAACCATACGCTACAAAACGGACTCCAAAGAATGGAATGTCAATTTTTTACGCTACGACCAAAGCCTTCCCGTGGCTGAACGCTCTACGTGGGCGTGGCTTCCGAGGTTTTCGAGCGGCAATAATGTGGCATTCACGGGTAAGCTGATTTGGGAAACACCACCACCCAAAGCGGGTTCAAATATCGCTCTCATTCCCTACGTTTTGGGGAGTGCTAACAAGGATTTTGTCAATAAAAAACCGCAAAATACTGAGGGGGGGCTCGGCTTCGATGCTAAGATTGCTTTGGGTTCGGCGTTGAATTTAGACCTCACCGTGAACCCCGATTTTGCACAAGTGGAAGTAGATAAACAGGTCACCAATTTGAGCCGTTTTGAACTCTCTTTTCCTGAAAGAAGGCAGTTTTTCCTTGAAAATGCGGACTTATTTGGCAATTTTGGCTTCGATAACATCAATCCCATGTTCTCACGTCGCATTGGTTTGGCGACTGATAAGGCAGGAAATACGGTGAAAGTGCCCATTCTTGCAGGGGCAAGATTGAGTGGAAAATTGGATAAAAATTGGCGCATTGGCTTAATGAATATTCAAACAGGCGCACAATCTGAACTCAAATTGCCAGCCACAAATTTTTTAGCCACATCCATTCAACGCAAGCTCTTTTCACGCTCACTTTTGGCCTTTCTTTTTGTGAATAAACAAAATTTTAACCTTGATACGTTGGGGCAAAACACTTGGGAAGTGAACCCAGTTGGATACAATCGGGTTGTTGGCTTAGATTATAATTTGGCTTCCAAAAATGGCAGATGGCAGGGCAAATTTTTCTATCACCATGCGCTCACGCCTACCCCTCAGTATCAGCCCTTTGCCACCGCCGCTTCAATGCGTTATAGCAGCACCAATTTTAATTTTGAAATGGGTTCAGAAATGGTTGGAAAAGGTTACAGAGCGGAAGTGGGCTTCGTGCCACGCAACAATTACTACCGATTTGAGCCTAATTTTGCTTTTGTTTTTTATCCAAAATCTAAAGTTATAAATTCATGGAGCATTGGCATGGATGGCGATAGTCGCTTTCGCAATGACGACAATCAAATAACCGATTGGGATTTTAGTCCCATAAATTTTAGTCTATTTTTTCAAAGCAATGCCCGATTGAGTATCCTACCTATCAGATGGGATTATACTTATCTTTTTGAAAATTTTGACCCGACTAACACCAAAGGCAAACAACTTTTGCAGGGAACATCTTACACCTATAAAAGTGCTCGTGCTACTTTTCAGTCCGACACTCGAAAACCTTTATATGTCAATTTTCAAGGGCGTTTAGGAGAATATTTTAATGGTAATATTCAGCAATTTCAAGCCGTTTTGTCCTATCGTTATCAGCCTTATGGTGTGTTTTCAATTGATGCTACCTACAATAATATTGCTTTGCCCGAAGGTTATAACAGCGCAAAATTGTGGCTAATTGGCCCTAAAATAGACCTTTCGTTTACAAAAAACATCTTCCTCACAACTTTGTTGCAATACAACAATCAGAGCAACAATGTGAATTTGAACGCTCGTTTTCAATGGCGCTTTGCTCCCGTGAGTGATTTGTTTTTGGTTTATACCGACAATTATTTTGCAGTAGATGACACCTTGGTGGGTTTCCGTAGTTTTCAATCCAAAAACCGTGGTTTGGTTTTGAAATGTACTTATTGGTTGAATATATGATGGTACAAATTCTCCAAGGGTTTCAAACCCTTGGAGAATTATAACTCTTGGAGAATTGTAACTCAATCAATCCTTAGCCAAAGTCCTCGAAATATCCGTTTTGTAAGCACTAAAAGCGGGAATAATAGCCGCCACAAAACCAATAAACAATGCTCCAAAAAGCAACGACCATTCTTCGGGCAACCAAATATTTCCTGAAAAAGAATAGCGATAAGCATCGCTCATATATTGACCCAAAATGCCCATCGCAAAGTGACTCAAAGCAATGCCAACGCAAAAACCCATAAAACTAAGCAGCAAACCTTCTAAAATGATAAGCAAAAACAGCTTCACACGACCTGCACCCATCACCCGCATGAGGGCTAACTCATAGCGTCGCTCACGCAAAGAATTGAACAAAGCAATGAAAATACTCAACCCCGAAACCACAATAATCAACAACGCTAAAGCCTTCAAAGCCTGTTCTCCAACGCCCATCATTTCATAGAGACGATTGATTTCGAGGGCGGGTGTGGCGGCTTGCATATCCGTGTTTTCATTGATATTTCTTTGAAAATTAAGCGTTTGCACATTCCGCATCTTAAATTGGAGCAACATGGCGGTTATTTCTTTGGTTGAATCAGCTTGCAAAAGTGCCGTGCGGTCGTCTAATACTGAGGGGGTCACTTCATGGTCGTGTTCTTCATGGTTTTCCTTTGCTTCGCCTTCATGTTCGGCGTGATTTTCGCCTTCCATTTCATGATTATGCACCGCCCAAATACTTTGAGTTGCCGTCAAAATGAGTTGATCTAAAACGGTATTGGAAGGTTTGAAAATGCCGACGACTTTGAATTTTGTATTTTCATGCTCATCTCCGTCCGTGCTTAATCCATGATTTGAGGAAAAAGTATCGCCTATTTTCAAGCCCGTTTTAGCTGCCACGGTTGCGCCAATGGTGGTTTCAAGCGGGGCGTTCCACAATTGTCCTTGTTCGATTTCACCATTATAAAGCCCTACAAAATCCTTCAAAGTGCCTACAATTCGATAACTTTTATAACTATCTCCCAACGACAAAGGCACTGATTTTTTAATCAAAGGATGCCGTGGATTTAGAAAAGGTTTGGCTTTCTGCAAAGAAATATTACCCGTAGGCACATCCACGTGATACATATTACACAAAATCATTTGCAGCGGACTCCCTTTTGCGCCCATCACAACATCAACGCCCGCCAAATTTTTTTCAAATTTATCGGTCAATTGTTTATTGACCAAAAGCAAAAGCGATGTTAGGCCAACGCCCAACGCAAAAAGCACCAAAGTCAGTAACATACTGAGGGGTCGTGCTGTCAAATTTTTCCATGCTAAAGAAAGTGTCGTCATATAATGGTGATTATTTATTGGTGATTAGTTCTACTTTGGCACTCTACAATATGAGATATTCACTCACTGTTTTTGCTTCGCAAAAAGGCGTGCTTGAAGGGAGTTTTTTTCGGATTAATTGATTTTTTTGAAAGAAAAATTTTCAATTTTTCTTTCAAAAAATCAATCAATCCATTTAGTCTTTTTTTATCCGTACAGTGCCAAAGTAGAATTAAGTGTTTGGTGATTAAGTGAATGAAGTTATTCCAATCACTTAATCACTAATCACATAATAACCAATCACAATTGTATTTGATTTTTAAAATAATCTTTCAAACGGTTGTCATGCGTCACGATGATGAGTGTGGCGTTGGCTTCAGAGGCGGTTTTTTCTAAAAGCTGAATCACTTCGTCGGTGTTTTTGTCATCCAATGCCGAGGTGGGTTCATCCGCCAAAATGAGGGCGGGGCTGTTGACCAAAGCTCTTGCAATGGCTACCCGTTGTTGTTCACCTACACTTAATTCCGATGTTTTAGATTTTAATTTATGCTCTAAATTCAATGTCTTTAAAACATTGACAATCAACTGTTTATCTGTTTTTTTACCTGATAATTGCTGCGCCAATATTAAATTTTCTTGAACCGTCAAAGCCTTTACGAAGTGCGCTGTTTGAAAAATAATACCAATATTTTGCCCTCTAAATTTGTCTAAACTTGAACCATTTAGGCGTGACATGTCTGTTTCTCCAACTTTAATTGAACCGTTTTGAGGTGACAGCAAACCACCCAACAAGTGCAGCAAAGTTGTTTTACCACTGCCACTCTGCCCAAGCAAAAGCCAATGTTCACCGTCTTTACATTCGATGTTCGGAAAGCTCAACGTGTGTGAGCTGTCGTAACTGAATTTTAAATTTTGAGCTTGTAACATTTTTTAGATTTTTAGCGGTAAGATTTTAGAGTTTTTTTAACTGTAGTTTTTTTTAATTCTGAGTAATGAGTAAAAAATAAATTTGTCTTTTTTAACACATAGGCACATAGGACACATAGTATCATATATAAACCACTGATAGTCAATATTTTATCCAAATTCTATGTACCTTATTTGCCTATGTGTTAAAAAAAAAGACCGTGTTGTTTTTCACTCGTTACTGAGTGAATAAAGATAAGGTTGAAGAATGTTATTAAAAAAAATAGAAATCATCTAATCTCAAAAAAGGAATGTCTCGTCAACTCTCGGATAAATGTAAAACAAAAATAGCAAGATGACCGAAGTTACCTTGCTATTTTTGTTTTAGAATAATCAATACGTTAATATCCAAAAATTTCTTCCAAACTCAACTCCTCAAATGTCCCCAAAGTTTGCAGAAAAGAAGCATCCACTCTATCTCTATCGCCTAAAATGAGCATCGAATAATTACGCCCTTTCACGTGTTTTTGATGAAAATCTTTCAAATCTTGCACCGTCAACTCTTGAATGGCTTCATAAATGGGTTTACGGATGTCAAAATCAATGCCTTTATCCAAATTGCTGCGGTAACTCCAATACACATTTGCTTTGGTAATGCGCTCGGTTTCAATGGATTTCAAAACACTTTGACGAGCGTTTTCAATTTGCGTTTCAGAAATGGGCATATCCTCCAAAATCTCACGCATGGCATGAAGTGCCTCCTTTATTTTGTCGGGTTGCGTGCCTACGTAAGCCTGCAAATAATGCGCTTGGTCTTTTTTAGTTGGGCTACTATAAACCGTGTTGGCAGAATATGCCAAAGCCCGAGATTCTCTAATTTCTTGAAAAACGATGGACGATAAACCCGACCCAAAATAGGTGTTAAAAAACATCGCCATGATGTTTTCTTTCAACGAATACTGAGGGGTCCCTTTCGAGAGCATCAATATTTCGTTTTGCACCATCGGATAATGCACAAAGAAAACTTTATCTGTTTCGGTGGGCAATTCCTCATAGTCTTTTGCCACCAAAACAGGCGTTAATTTTTGTGGAACATAGTGTTCTTTTTCTAAAATTTGAGCCACTTCCGAAGCCTCTTTTGTGCCATAATAAAAAACACGATGCTCATAGCTCGAAAGGTTTTTTATTTTTTCAACCAACACATCTGCCGTCAGATTTTCCAACGCTTCTTTTGAAAGAGCGTCTAAAAAAGGAGAGTTTTTACCATGCTTGGCATAACTCGCCATCGCATTGCGGAGGATGACACGCTTATCTTTTTTATTATTTTCTCGTTTGGCAAGGATGTCTTCTATGAGGTTTTTAAGTTTTTCTTCATCGCCTACCACATCGTTCAAAATGTGTTCAAACAATTGCACCCCCTCAGTAAATGACTCCTCTAAACCCGTCAAAACCACGTAACTACGGTCTTCGTTGCTCAACACATCAAAAGACACGCCGAGCTTATAAAACTCTTGTTGCAGCTCGGCAGCCGTGAATTTTTGGGTGCCAAGAAAAGGTAAATAAGACATTGCCAACGACAAAACTCTGTCCGCATTTCTACCCATTTCGAGGGCATAATACAAGGAAAAAGTCTCGTTTATCGTATTTTTGATGTAATCCAAAGGCAAACCATTGCTCAAATGCGTGGTTTTGATTTCTTCTTTAAAATCTAAAAACATCGGTTTTAAACGGGGTGACTCGGTTGCCAAAAATGATTGTGCAAACTCGGAAGCGTCTTGACGATTGAGCGAAACGGGCGTAATGGATGGTTTTTCAACCTTCATCACTTGCCCATCTTCACCGATGCGTTTATAAATGACGACGTAATTATCGTTGAATTTTTGCTGCGCAAAATCCACAATTTCTTCTTTTGTCAAGGTCTTCATACGCTCGATGCGAGAGATATAATCCGACCATTCGATGCCCTTCACGAAAGCATCAGTCAAGGCATGAGCCCGATTTTGATTGTTTTCGTAGCTTTTTACTTGGCTATATTTAAAATCCTTAATCACAGCTTGCATCAACCAATCGGGGAAGTCGCCATTTTTAATGCGCTTCATTTGCCCAATCAAAAGCTGCTCAACTTCTTCCAAAGTTTGCCCTTCACGAGGTCGTCCACTCATCACCATTGCGGCATAATCCGTGAGATTCATAACGCCCGCACTGGCCTCCAATACTTTTTGGTTTTGCATCAAATCCAAATCCATCAAACCAGCTTGTTGGTTGAAAAGCATGACGGAAATCATGCCGCCCAACTCTGCATCACGGCTTTCTGCGCCATCCAAACGCCAAGCCAATTGCAGCATTTCAGATTGTTGCCCAAAAACGTTTTTTTGGACAATTTTACTGAGGGGGGTCTGTTTTTCGTAGGTGAAAGGCGGTATTGTACTAATAGCTTTGTCGCCAAAATATCGTTCAGCCATCACAATGATTTCCTTTGGGTCAAAATCGCCCGAAAGAATAATCGCCATATTGTTAGGCACGTAATAAGTCTTAAAATAGTTGTAAATATTGTAATGCGAAGGATTTTTCAGATGCTCGCCCTTGCCAATCGTCATTTGAGTGCCATAAGGATGGGTCGGGAAAAGGGATTCCATCATGGCTTGATAAACCTTGCGTCCATCGTTGTCTTGCCCGATGTTAAACTCCTCATATACCGTCTCTAATTCGGTATGGAAAAGCCGCAAAGTAACCATCTGAAAACGCTCTGATTCCAACTGAAACCAACGCTCCAATTCATTGCTCGGAATATCGTTCACATAAACGGTTTGCTCATTAGACGTGTAGGCATTTGTCCCTTTTGCACCCAACGAAGAAACCAATTTATCATACTCATTGGCGGCCACAAACTTAGCTGCTTCGTTAGAAATGCTATCAATTTTGGCATAAATAGCGGCTCGTACTGAGGGGTCTGTTTCTTGGCGATGCGTTTCGTAGAGATCCGCAATTTGAGTCAACAACGCCTTTTCCTTTGCCCAATCCAAAGAACCAATATGACTTGTGCCTTTAAACATCATGTGTTCGAGGTAATGCGCCAAACCTGTTGTTTCTGAGGGATCTTGCTTCGAGCCAGCTCGCACGGCTATGTGCGTATATATACGAGGCTCATTTTTGTTGAGGCTCATAAAAAGTTTCAACCCATTGGAAAGGGTGTGCGTGGCAACGTTTATAGGATCGAGTGTTTTAGAAGAAACTAAATTTTTAAATTGAGATGTTTTCGATGCGACTGCATTCATAATGTTTGTTTCTAAATTTTAATAGTTGTCACCTGCCTTTTATCTATTACGAAAGTCTATAAATTGTAGTTGCTTAAAAATGAATAGTTTAGATAAAATTAGACTTTTGTTTTAGTTATGTGAACACTGAGTAAAAAAGGCAAAATGGAAAAATGTTAACAATGTGGTTGTAATTTTCTCTTTCCGTAAGTTTGGATAACTATTATGATTCGTGGGGCAAACATACACCGTTTAGGGTATAAAAACAAGAAAAATATTAATTATTAATATAATTATGAATTTATTAACAAATATTATTTGGGCAAATTGAACGAGTAAGTTATGCTAACACGAATAAGCCGAATAAAAAAAATAAATAAGATCAATTTGAATATACACTCCTAAATCATTACATCTAAATTAGAGAAATTCGATTTGTAATTTGTGTTATTCGTATTAGAATATTTTATTCGTTCAGTTTCTATTTTAGGAGAATGGGCTTATATAAATTTGTATTCATCTGCAAATTATTAAACTTCATTTCTGATAATAAAAATAGAGAAAGAATAATATTAAAAACAGAGCAGCGAGTTAAATAGTTCATTTTTATATAAAAAAATTATATTTTAAATATTTTAAATAAGCCGCTATTTAAACACATTGAAAGCATCCTAAAATCTTTGTAAATTTTCAAGATTAGATGATAACGTAAAATATTCATTTTCAATATTTTACAGATGATAAAAAAATACATCACCAGATAAAAGGGGTAACAATTACTTAATTCTACTTTGGCACTTTACACTCACTGTTTTATGCTGCGCATAAAAGGCGTGCTTAGGGGTTGTTTTTTCGGATTGATTTAATTTTTGAATAGAAAAATTGGAAATTTTTGGGAAGTTTCATTAACCAGTTAACAAATGGACAACCCTAAGAGTGAAAAAGTTGTATAGTTGTAAAAAATACCACTTCTATGCAACTAACA
>JAYTMW010000282.1:0-11621 GCA_043728105.1 Saprospiraceae bacterium
CGCTTTCAATCAACCTTATTTACAATGACGTAGATTTATTGTTGTGAATTGCTTTCAAAATGTATCTTTGACATGTCGCTTTCAATTAAGGGCTAAATATTTAGCCTAAGACGTTCGTTGTGAATTGCTTTCAAAATGTATCTTTGACATGTCGCTTTCAATCACTTTCGTATCATCCGCTATATACCATCAGTTGTGAATTGCTTTCAAAATGTATCTTTGACATGTCGCTTTCAATTTTACAACGTCTTCATTTGCAGTCACGCCAGTTGTGAATTGCTTTCAAAATGTATCTTTGACATGTCGCTTTCAATTGGTCGTTACTGATTGTCATTTGCTTATCAGTTGTGAATTGCTTTCAAAATGTATCTTTGACATGTCGCTTTCAATTTATGGCGATGGCGCGGGATGCAAAAGATAGTTGTGAATTGCTTTCAAAATGTATCTTTGACATGTCGCTTTCAATTTTATCAACATTTACGGGCGTTGGTTTGCTGTTGTGAATTGCTTTCAAAATGTATCTTTGACATGTCGCTTTCAATTAATGACGATGGCTCGAAGTGCAAAAGATAGTTGTGAATTGCTTTCAAAATGTATCTTTGACATGTCGCTTTCAATAGACCCCTTGATAACGTATTGATTATCAATGTGTTAGGTCTATTTCTGTTAACAAAAAAATGGCTATCAAGTTAGATGTTTTACACTTGAACAGCCATTTTTTTGTTTCTAACCATAACAATTAATTCAAATATCATTAGAATAATTGTAATTGTTGAGGCGAATCTATTGGTGGTGGTGCAATCTTTTTGCCATAATAAATTTCGATATCGCCAAATTGTTTGTCTGTTATGGTCATAATCCCAATAGAACCTTTATCGGGCAGGAAGGCTTTTACACGTCGAATGTGTACTTCGGCATTTTCTCTACTTGCTGAATGTCGAGCATAAATAGAGAATTGAAACATTTTAAAGCCTTCTTTCATCAAATCCTTACGAAATTTGGCGTGATCCGATTTTTCTTGTTTTGTGAAAGTCGGCAAATCAAAGAAAACAAATACCCACATGATACGATAGGCGTTTAGCGCATTTTCCATGTTGAATGCGGTTTGGGTTTAAGAAAAATTATATAAATGAAGGATACAAAATTTTACGAGTTTCACCTGCGTAGCATTTGGCCAAAGAAGCAGTTGTGGTTTGAAGCCCCACCATTAAAGGGCTTGTTTTATTATCAAAGGCAATGTCCATAACGCCTATACCCAAGAGTATTTGTTTGTGTTCTTTACCAATTTCATCCAACGTCATTTCAGAAGCGACCATATCCCAAACCAATTTATCTACAAAAGGGCGATAAGGTTCCATGATGTCATCAGCCAAACAGTAAGCATTGTATTTATTATGATGATGAATACCTAAAGTAGGTAACATGCCAGAAGCCACCAGACCTCGAGCAACGATACCCCTCAGTATTGCGTATCCATAGTTCAATAAATTGTTTGGTGGTTCTCCAAATCGTTCTCGATAGAAAAATTCTAATCTAAAGTTAAAAAGTCTTTGCCAATAATAAGCAGCTGCCCTCGCCTCATGGTTTTCGGTATCACCTGATTTTACTTCCCGACTCCAAAGCATCATTGGCTTAGTCTCGTGTCCGACATATTTAAGTAAGCCCGCTTGATTTTTTATTTTAGCCATAATGGTTTGTTGCCACAATTGCTTTTTTAAAGAGTCAGAGGCTTCTATTTGATGCTGAAATCGTTCAGATTGCATCGAATGACCTTCTAAAGGCAACATCATGCCAGTAGGCAAATGTTTATCATCGCAAGTTATGATGGACGTATTATTTTCGAGTAGGCTTGCAACAACTGTGTGCGTAAGTGTGATTTGTGGATTATCTAAAATCACAACACCAATGTCCTCAATGGGAGCAGAGTGAACCTGTTTAGTTTCGGGTAGTTCGATGACAAGTTGTCTGTCTTTAATTTTAAGATACGTAGGATTGCCAAAATAAAGAATACGTTTTATCATGTGGTAAGCTATATTAAGTGAGTAAATTATAGTTTCAACACTCTAAATACGGAAAGTTATATTGACATTGTTTCATTTGTGTTAAAAATATATAAATTTATTTTCAAAAATAGTAATTTCATTCTTTACTCTAAAAGCAAAAAAAGGAAAGGATGATTGGCTCATCCTTTCCTAAAAACATTAAATAAAAATGTAAATATTTTCAAAATGAATTATCAATAACAAATTTATATAATTCGTTCAATTTTTCCTAAATTATTGATGCGAATTTTAATAAGATTTAAAGCATCTAAAGCACCCGTACTTGCAGCACTATAAAATTTCTTTAAATCTTTTGTCGTAGTATCTTCTTTAATCAAAGTTTCAAGATGATGCCTAAATACGATGATAGGTGATCCACTTGATAAAACGGTTAATTTTTGTACTCTATATAAACTTTTACTCACCAAAGCTGCATTTTTCGGATTTTGAATGTCCAATACTGAGGGGTCAATACCAATTAAAAACATATCATTAATTGCAAAAGTTTGTACCAACTTTCCATGTTCTGCATGGTCATTTTGTACTACGAGTTGTTTTTGTCTTGCCCTTTCTACAGCCTCCCAAAATGAAACTGCAACCGCTTTTTTAGCTCCTTCTTCATTTTGATAAATCGCTAAATGGTGATTACCACCTGTCTGTACATAATCAATCGGTTGATTTGTTTTATCTTTCGTATGTAACGCAACTAAATCAGATAAACCTGTAAAACAACGAACACTACTGATAGCGTTTTTTTTATGCTTATCAAAATACAAAGGTTCGATAAACGCTTTTTTAGGATTATCTACTTCACAAAAACGTTTCTCTACTAATTCTCTAATATTTTTATCAATAATTTTCTTAGTACGTTTTGTATCTTCAATAAACCAAGATAAAGACTGTTTACCAACAAACTCATCTTGCCAAATAGCCACTTTCATTAAAGGTCTTTTTTGTGCTTTATCCAAATAAATAGGATTTTTCTCATAAGATTTGAACGCTACTGAGGGGTCTCCATTGGCAGTATCCAAACGGGCTTGTACCAATTTTTTAACATAATCATTCGCAATCAAATCCACGTTTTTAAACCTTGTTGATAAGGAAACTACTTCATACCGTTTAATTTTTCCATAAACGCTTTCTTTATGCAACTGCCCCCGTGGTACAAGTGTTGCTTGCGTATGTATGGTTTTCTTACCTTTTTTCACTTCGTTTTTACCCGAAGTAATCACTTTTCGTTTTTGTCGATGCGAAACCAAGATACCCGAAACAACCTCCTTAGCCCTTTCTGTAAGGTTTGGCATAGGTTTCATTTTTTCAATCTTATCACGGCTCAAATCTTTAGCTTGCATATATGTCGTTGCCTTATCTTCACTTTTGGTTTTGGCGTGTAAAGAGTTAAGTGATTGAATGATACCTTGTCTCGTGAAAGCAATCACAATAGCATCTACCGCATGGTGACGGTGGTCTTCTCGTTTGCTCCAATCTTTGATTTGGCGGGTTTTACCACGTGGCGTATTCACTTCACTTGTACGACCTGCAACTTTATAATCTTCCCAATTCAAATCTTTTATTACGTCATTGAGTCCCCACTTATCTCTCAAATATTCCGTAATAGCACCGCTCGACACCCACACGTTATGACTCACTTCTTTGAGTTTTTCGACCAAAGCCTTTGTAACATATTGTGTTTCCTTGAGTTGACGATTTACAAATTCGGCGGGAATCTCATTGGCTAAAAGACGTTCTTTTTTAGTTTTTGAAAACTTAGAGTCATTCACAAATTTGACAAAAGCGGCTAACTCTTTTGCGCCTTTACGCTCCATGTATTCATAAGCGGTCATATTGTCTTTGTCTCTATTTTCCTTTGTTTCTGCAATAACTTTGTTATTGAGTGAATCATCAAAAAAGCGTGAACGAGGAATAACATGTTCTATTTCATACATGTTAGAGTCAAATAACTTCGCTAAAGGAATGGTATTCAATGGGTTTTGCGTGTAAGGCGATAAACCACCTTGTTCTTCCCAAAGTTTATATTTTTCAATATTACGAAGAGAAACACGCACACCTAACTTTTCTAATTCCAACTTAATACGGTCATTGTTTTTAGTATTTTCAACAATTCGACTTGTGGCAGATTTACGCTGTTTGACATTACTTTTAAGTTCTCTTGCTAATTCTACTCTAATTTCAAATGTGCCATCAGCACGGTCTTGTTCCGTAATGCCATAATCAGGATTATTGATAATGGCATTCACAACGTTAATCACTTGATTCACAATTTGCTCAACTACAGGTTGTCTTAAAGAGCCTTTTCTCAAAATATCAATCTGATTACTGAGGGGTTTCTCCATTAATTCACTTTTCAGTAATTTATGGTCGGCATAATGTTTAAGGTTACCTTTTTTATCATTATCTGGGTGAGCAACAGCTTCTCTTGCTTTGTCATAAGTCATGCCTTTCATTAAATGAGGCAATAGCCGTTTGATAGCTCTCACACTCAAACTACCATAATCATCAGGCATATTAACTTTTACCAACGCTTTAGCTAAAGATTCATCAAAATTGAAAGGGGTAGCCTTGAGTTTTTCAATGATATGATTAGGTTCTTCAACACTATAAAGCAAATGATAAAGACGATAAAACAACGATTTATCAGCTTCTATACTGAGGGGGTCGAAAGTAAGCCATGTATCATGCTTAAAACGTTGTTTCTCGAAAACATCAATGAGTTTCCATTTTATAGAATTGCCTTCAAGTTTAGGAAAATTCAAAGCATATCCTTCATTAGGATTCAATCCTAATACTTTCTTTAAAAAAGTTTTTTGAGGAACATCTTTCACGGTATCTAAATACTCAAAAGCTTTCTTTTTTTCATCAAGTGTCAAATCTCTTTCGCCAAATCTATCATAAACATGACCAAATAGCGTGGTTTGATTGCTCAATTGTACATTAGTGATTTTTATATTATTTACGTGTTGCCAAATCTTAAATGCTTGAAAAAAAGGAGAACTCCGAGCGGCAGCTTTGTGTCCTTTTTCAAAAGAGCAATTACTAATTAAATGATGCTGCGATTTTAAACGCCTTTGAAAATAAATAATTTCATCACGCAATCTTCTATTATTATAATCGGTTAATACTTCAGGATAATATTTTTTTTGTGCTTCCCAAATACGGTCAAACTCTTCCATATACGAAGCACGCAAGAATATTTCCTTTTTAACTTGAACATGTTTACCCTCATCCTTCAACATTTTATGATAAAAATATTGACCAATAGTTACCCCCTCAGTATCTAAGGCTTTTTCACGGTCGGATATAAGGTCGAGATAACCTTTTTTACGTTCGGGTTTGTTTTCATCTTGTTGAGTTTCCGATTCCGTTGCTTCTTTTTCATCCGCATTGGCTTTTCGATTGCTTCTATAACCACGCTTTTGGTTAAGATGCAGGAAAATACGCCCTAATTCTTCAAGTGAAATTTTTTCACTTCGAACAGCTTTATCTCTCAAACCATACAAATCCAAAGCAGACAATTGTATAAGTTGTAAATTAGGCAACATATTTAAACGAGTCAATTCTTTATTAAGTAAAAAACGTCGATGCTTATAACGTTGATTTGAACGACGCATGCCTCTCTTAGTACGTCGAGTTTCATTAATTGTAACTGATTGTCCTCGTTCAAACTCACGAGCGTGAGTTGATTCAGCTGCAATTATACGCACACCCGCATCAACTAAATCTGAATTGTCGTCGTCGTCTTCATAAGAGAAAGCCCAACCAATAGAGTTTGTACCTACATCAATACCAATAATTTTTTTCATGTTTGTTTTGAGTTTTAAATATTTATATTAATTTTGCATCATACATTTTGAAGCAATTCACAATAAGGATTTTTCCGTTGTGATTACACTCAAGGCGGGCTGCGGCTCGCCTTTTTTTGTTTGTTCAGAAATGTAGATAAATGTTTAATTTTTACGTGTCAAAAATGAAATAGGAATAAAATACGGTTGCCTATGTCTATTGCAATGACCATTTTCTCTATTGTGTATTTTTCGTGAATAAACTAAAAACAAATGTATAAAATAAAATATTAGAAATAAAGGATATTGGAGATATTTTGTTTTTTGGATTTCAACCGCTTGCCAACCCATTTCCCAAACCCAAGCAAGCATGCTGGCGAAGTTTTCCGAAACCGTTACCTACTATTTTGCTCGACCATACCAGAGGTAGGTAAACTCCGTCGAGTTTGTACCACATACAATTCAATCAGCGATTATTCTATCCATAAATAGGCTTTACCAGACCAATCGGTTCAACAAATACTAAATCAATTAAACCTTGTTTATTCATAAGATAATCTCCTTCGCTGCTGTAAATATACTCAGATGAATTTGCTACCAAACCCGCCCGAACAGGTTGGTAAAATTTGCATATCCTTTATATCTCTAAAAATTCTCCTTTTCCTAACTCAAAAAACAAACCCCAAGAAGCAGAAGCTCTGCGCAGAACATCCGAAGAAGTATTAAATGATTCCACAAACATATCCTACCCATCAAAAATAAATCCCTTTAATTCTAAAGCTCAAGTAGCCCCTTTCTGTGTCTATTCAAACCCGTAGTGCGCCACAGGACATGTATCATAGAACTTTTTACATGTATCTTGAGACTTTCTCCTTATGTCATGGGACTTTTTCCATGTATCAAAAGACTTTTTCCTTATGTCAAAAGACTTTTTCTATGTGTCAAAAGACTTTCTCCTTATGTCGTGAGACTTTTGCAGGTGTCATGGGACTTTTTCCTTATGTCAAAAGACTTTTTCCTTATGTCAAAAGACTTTTTCCATGTATCAAAAGACTTTTTCCATGTATCAAAAGACTTTCTCTATGTATCATGGAGCTTTCTACATGTATCATGGCGCTTTTTCTATCTGTCATGGAGCTTTTGCTATGTGTCAAAAGACGCTTGCAACGGGTCAAATTATTGTTGCTCACGGGATAAAATAGTTTTAAATCGGTTAAAACAAGCTTTTTATTTTGAAATAATGTTATAACATTGGTTAAACGTGATAAAATAATAGATATTATAATAAATTGCATGTAATTGGCACGCATATTGAATATGTGTCATTAGAAAGATAATTTGTCTTTTGTAAAATTTAACTACTATGGTTAGAATGATTTCGCGGGATTTTAAAAAATACTCGCAAGTAAAACTCAGTGGCTTTTCAGCATCCATTGTGCTAAGAATGACATCCGATTTACGTTTTGCCGCCTTTAATAAGGATATTGATGAGCTGAAAATATTAAATGAAGCCTTGGCTACGGCGGCATCGGATGCGGTGAATCGAGACAAACAAATGATTGCCATTAAAAACAAATGTATGTCAGGGGTTAATGAAAAGTTGGATGTTATTGCCGTGAATATTGAATTGATGGCAAACGGTGACGAAATACTCGTGATGGCTTCTGGCTTCGAGTTGTACAAAAAATCAACGCCAATTACGCAGTTGTTAGCACCCACTGGATTAGAACTCGTCAATGATCCAGTTGCAGGATCCATCAAAGCCAGTTGGAAAGAACAGCCAGGTGCCATCAATTATGGTATTTTGTATCAAATAGAAGGGGAAACGATTTGGCGTAACGGCACTTATACGACCAGCCGAGATGTCGTTCTTTCGGGTTTCAAATCGGGTTCTTACGTGTCCGTAAAAATTTACGCTATGGGTACTCGTGAAATGAAAAGCGATACAACGGAGCCAGTGGGCGTTTGGGTTATCTAAAATGTTTGTTTCTAATCTTACAAAAATAATTTATTTCTATGAATATCTACACATTAAAATAGGTGTCAATTGCTGTGATGGTGGTTGACACTTTTTGTTTTTATAATAATATTTAACTCTAAAAAAGGCATTGGCCCAGCCTCTAATCAAGGCGTTTTGCCTTTCTTGAAGTGGGGGGTGATTGTGCAAGAAAGAAACAGCAATTTATAAACTCGTTGGAGATGAGGAATATAATATGCGCTCATTAGATGATTAAGATGTATTTAAGTGTACAAACCGAATTTCGCATATAATGTATTTATATGCAAATACATTATATGCGAAACTAATTTGTGATATTACTGAGGGGGTATTATTTTAGGCTTATTCACATCAAAAATACATAAAATACGAAGTCATAATGCGTTTAAAATCAAATTGTTATAAAAGTTTTTTTTTGTTAAATGAAATATGTAATTTTGTTGAGAAAGTAGATATATGCGAGACTGGGTTGCGTATATATTTTAGTTCGACGACATTAAAAAAGCCCGTTCATTAAATAAACCAAAGGAAGTAAATGAAAAAAAAGTATTTGTAAATTGATAATCAATGGTTTAAATATATAAAATATTTTTACAAATATAATACAAAAGAAAAAAATGTAATAATTAATGAAATTAGGGTATCCCTTTTACAATAATACCCATTACTTTTGTTAATAATGCGAATAATGGGTTAAAAAGCACCGTTAGGTGCGAAATATTGGTAGAAAAACGAGCATAAAGTCGGCAAATAAGGGCGTAGCCCTGTAATAAGCCTAACGATTTCGGGGCTACGCCCCTTTGAGTGGGTATTGTCCCTAATTTTCTACCAATATTTCGCACCTAACGGTGCTTTCAACCCATTATTCGCATTAATAGTATTATTTATATTGAGAACGCAACAAGTCTATTTATTATAACAGTCACCAAAAAAAATCTATAGTATTTAACTACTACGAAGTATTTTAACCACAAACAAATATTATTCAGTAAACATAAAACTCAAATTACAGTAACCATGTCAAGAATCCTAACAAAACTCAATCAACTGGAGAAAATAGATAACCTTATTCGATTAAAATCTACTGGTACTCCAATCCAATTAGCAAAAAAAATAGATACGTCTGAGCGTACTGTTTATAACTTAATAAATGAATTACGCATATTGGGAGCATCTATAAAATTTTGTAAGTTTAATCAATCCTACTACTATATGGAAGAATTTTATCTCCCTTATAAATCGAATAGATGATATTATTATTACAAATTTGGGGAAAAAGAATTTAACCAAATTACATTATATTATGAAAATATAAATATTAAAATAATATTTATCGAATATACCATTCAAACTGCAAAATTGTTGCAGTGCGAATATGCAACTTTGTCCCAAGCAAGTTAGAATTATTAAATGATTTGATTGTAACTGGCTAAGGAGTATGCCGAAAATCCTAATTTCAAAAGAGTAAGCATTAATTAAAATTCTTAAGCAATGAAAATTTTAAAACTTTTACTCACCGTGTTAATCTTTTCAACACTTGTTTCATGTTCTAAGAAAGGATATGACCAAAAAGCTTGCATTGTTGGCAATTGTGCTGGTATTTTGTGTGAATCTAGTACAGGCAATACTTGTAGTTCAACATCTGGTTGTACGGCTGTGCCAAATGGTTGTGGTGGAAATCAACAATTAGTTGCAGCAGATGTTGAACAATCTGCTACTGAACATGCTAATTACCTTTTAAAAGAAAAGGTGATAGAGGAATATCAAGTTGAATATACAAAACAACTTGTTAGACAAATATTAAAACCTAATATGGGCAGTGAAGAAATAACTAAGTAGATTCGTACACATAGACAAAGGATAATTAAAGGCTTTAACTTGAAAAAGTTAGAGCCATTAATTCTTTTAAAAAACATTAAAATATAAATAACTATGTACAACAATTATTCATTATCTATTATCATATCAATTCTTGCTTTTTCTCAATGTAAAATGCAAACCATGAAGTTACCACTTGAAGAACCAGTAACTCGATATGCTACAACTAACTTAAAATTAATTAAAGATACTTGGGAATTTAACTCAATTGATACTATAGTTTCAAAAAATTTTTCAGCTAAGGATATTGGAAATACAACCTATATTTCTTATTTTGACGATTTATCGAAAAAGCTAAATATAGTATCTATTGATGAATGTAAATTAATCAAACAAATTGACTTGAGTAAGAACCTAAGTAAAGAAAACTACTTTGAAAGTCATTATTTTCATAATTTTGATTCAATATTTATTCAAGAACACAAAAATATCAAGATAATTGATAAGGAAGGGAATGTTAAATTCTCTATTCCTGTCAATCAATCAGAAGATCATTCTAAAATGTCTTTGAATAATCTTAGTTATTTTTTTCCTATCGTGTATGATTATTCTTTTTCAAAAAACTTATTAATAGGACAATATTGTTCAGGTTGTCGTTTCTATGAAAAAAAATATTTCCAACAAAACATCGAAACCTCATTAAATCTATCAACAAGGCAGTTAAAAGAAACCCAATTTATATATCCTCAAAAATTTCAAGAAGCCTATTTCGGCTTTGCAACATTTGTCTATCGGGCACTTAAAGATAGTCTAAGTATATTTACTTTTGCGGCTGATGCAAATATTTATATTTTGAATCGGAAAGCTGGTACTATCGATATTAAAGGGGGTAAAAGTAAGTATGACACAACTATTAAAGCATTATCTTTAGATGATAAGAATAATTCAAATAAAAAAATGAATCATTTGATATTATCGCCTTTATATTGTGAATTACTTTGGGATTCTTACAGAAAACTATATTATCGCATTTTCCTTAAAGAACAGCCAGAGAAAAAAGCAGATGGTTCATACAGTATTTGGGCAGAAAAGCCACGTGTATTAATGGTATTCGATGAAAATTTTAATCTTATTGAAGAATTGGAACTTAGTTCTGATTATAGCCACAGTTTTGCCTTAGTGACATCAAAAGGCTTGTTAATCAAAAAATTCAATACAGGAAGTGTAAAAAAACTTGTTTATGAAATTTTTAAATTTGAAAAATGAAAAAATTTAATCTTATGTTGATAGTTTTTACAACAATAGTTTGTTGTCAACTAAATACAACAAGAAATCCTCTTATTTTTGAACGGCAAAAAGAACTTTATAAGTACCTTGAAGATACAAAATTAACCCTTGATAACAATATAAATCATATCTTTATTTTACAAACTGATAAATGTGGGTCATGTACTGATGAGGTTATAGGCTTCATTACTAGCCATTTTTCTAAAAGCGATGAGAAAAAAATATTTATTTTATCCAATGAAGTTAAGACAATTTCAGAAGAACTTAAAAAAATATCAAATTCAACTTTATTAGTTGATTCAAATTTTGAGTTGGGCAGAAATGGGTTATCATATACTGAGGATATTTACTTTAAATTTGATAAGAAAAAAATTGAATCTTGGTATTTTATAAATCATTCAATAATCCAAGAACTTAATAATCAATAATGGGTAATTATTAATGAGTCATTTTGATTATAGGTTATTGATTATCAATAGGATAAAACCAAATAAGTTATTTCAAACATTAATACTGAAGGGGGCAAAATTAAACTTTAGAAAAGATAAAAAAGAAAGAAAAAAATAAAAACGTCGTCGAATAAATAAGCCTGCAGTTGACGAGTAGTCAACGGCAGGATTGTGTTGAACGAAGCCAAAGCCAAGCTCAACCACCAAACCCAAAACCAAACATTCA
>JAYTMW010000283.1:0-2677 GCA_043728105.1 Saprospiraceae bacterium
GAGACCGAAGGGTTTATTCATTGCAGCTATCCTTCTGAATTGGATGAGACTTTGGCTTTGCATTTTAAAGGCGTTGAGAAAGTTTTGCTATTGGAAATAGACCCCTCAGTATTGACCTCAAAATTGGTGGTTGAAACGTCTCGTGGTGGTATTGAATTTCCGCATATTTATGGGGTGATAAAAAAGGCGGAAATTACAAAAGTGATTGAACGGACGTTAAGTATTTCCTCTCAATCTTAAAGCATTTTCAATTGATTATCAGCAAATTAAAAACCCATAAGACGTTTAAGCCTTATGGGTTTTTAATTTTATTACTTCGCTATTTTCACTAAGAAATCTACCCATAAAACCACTCTGACAATTGGAGGGGTTGACTTTCAAGATAATTTATTTTTTATTTGCAATAATAATTTTATTGATAACATCAATTGGCATATTGGTTATTTCAGCAATTGCCTCAATTGTTTTTCCATCTTTTGAGTAAAGATAAATTACAGTACGTCTTAGAGTTTCTTCCTTCTCTTTAAGTACATTATCTTTCTCTTTAAGCACATTGTCCTTCTCTTTAAGCACATTATCCTTCTCTTTAAGCACATTGTCCTTCTCTTTGATGGCTTTTACCATTTCGCTTGGATAAAAACCATAGATGTCTTTACTATAAATATCCGCAAAGGTTTTACGTGTTTCGAGTCGTCTTTTTTTGAATGCCGTATCTGTCATTGTTTTTGATTTTAATTCTTTAAACTTTTGATAAGTCTTAGCTTCTTCCATCGGGAGAGCCATTATCTCAAATACAAATGTAAGTAAATCTTCCATTACTTCAAAAGGTATTTGTCGCTCTATGGCTAATTCGTGCATTTTTTTCTTTAATTCCAATCGCCTTTTCATATCATCTTTTGTTTTGATGGTGTAAAGGTTGGCTAAAATAAAAAGGGCAAAAATATTATCCGATGCCAATAGTGCCGCTTCGTCTTGTGTGGCAACTACGTAGGTGTTATAGGCGTAAGAAAGGATTGTTCCAAAGTTTTCCTCAACAAATTTATCGTAATTGGGTGGTGTGTTTTCACCTACAAACAAGGCAAGTCCAACTATTGCAACATCATATTTGTCAAAAGCTCTTGAAAAATAAATGTACATCCGCTTGTTGAAGCCTTCACTGTCTGACGATTCAATTTCTATGTGAATTAAAATCCAACGTTCCTCGCCCGTTTTGAGCCAAACTTTGATGAGTTTATCAATAATTCGTTTTCTACCTTTCAGCGTTTTGCGTTTTATATTACGCATTTCTTGCTCCAAAAAAATGGGCTTTTTCGAAGTGTCTATTTGACTTGATAGCGTAGGCAAAAAAAATGCGATAGCCTCGAAAGTGTATTTTTCAATAATTTCTTTCCAGTTATTATCGTAATCAATATTGGGTGGTCGTTTAATCATTTTGTATGTTTTATTTTACTGAAAAAATTATGAGACAAACATAAATAAGTTGTTCCATTTTTCATCTTTTTTCAACATAAAATCTGATTACTTGACGATTTTTATACCCCCTCAGTATTTGCATATTTTTCGACTTATTTTCCATAACTCATTGATTATCAACAAATTAAAAACCCATAAGACGTTTAAGCCTTATGGGTTTTACATTTTATTACTTCGCTATTTTCACAAAAGAATCCTTCAAAGTAACTGTTCTGTTGAACACCACTTTGGCATTCGTCGAGTCTTTATCCACGCAGAAATAGCCGTGGCGGAGGAACTGAACGGGTTGCCCAATAGTCAAATCCTTTACCATCGGTTCTACATAAATGGTAGGTAATATCTCTAACGAATTAGGGTTCATGTACTCTAAAAATGACTTTTCTTTATCCGCATCAGGCTCTTCTACTGTGAAAAGGCGGTCGTATAAACGGCACTCGGCGGTCACGGCTGTTGCGGCTGAAACCCAGTGTGCCACGCCTTTTACTTTGATGCCTGATTGATCGTTTCCACTTTTTGAATTAGCAAAATATTCGCAATGGATTTCTTCGATGGCCCCCTCAGTATTTTTAACCGTTTTGACGTGTTTTATGATGTAAGCACCTTTCAAACGCAAATAACCATCGGGCGAAAGACGGTGAAAACCTTTTGGTGGGTCTTCCATAAAATCGTCCGCTTCAATCCAAATTTCGTTTGAGAATGGGACGGCTCTTTTACCTGCGTTTTCGTCTTCGGGATTGTTTTCGATGTCAACCGTTTCTGTGCCTTCGTAGTTCGTGATGATCACTTTCAGAGGGTTTAAGACAGCCATAACCCGTTGTGATTTTTTATTCAAATCTTCACGCAAACAAAACTCTAAAAGCGATACATCAATCATGTTATCACGCTTGGCGATGCCGATTCTGTCCGCAAATTCGTGTAAAGACTGAGGGGTATAACCACGGCGACGCAAGCCTGAAATAGTCGGCATACGAGGGTCATCCCAGCCTTTTACGAGGTTTTCTTGCACTAATTGAAGCAATTTGCGCTTCGACATGATGGTATAAGTCAAATTAAGTCGTGCAAACTCGATTTGACGAGAAGGGAAAAGTTCCAAATTTTTGATAATCCAATCATATAACGGACGGTGTACTTCAAACTCCAAAGTACAGACCGAATGCGTGATATTTTCAATAGCATCTGAAATCGGATGCGCATAATCGTACAT
>JAYTMW010000284.1:0-1796 GCA_043728105.1 Saprospiraceae bacterium
AGCAAATCTCGTAAAAACTGAATATCTGATTCAAGGTTCACGAAAGTAAGCGGGCGGCTCAAATCCATCACATAAATAATACCACTGGCACCTAAAAAATAGGAAACGGGCACTTTGTCTTGCGACACTTCACCGGCGACGTCCCAAACCATCATTGAAATGGATTCGTCATCTATTTTAATTGTTTTATTATTGACTTTAACACCAATAGTTGTTAAATACTTATCACTGAATTGTTGATAAATAAATCGGTTGAATAAAGACGTTTTCCCAACGCCAAAACTACCCGTTAGGATGATTTTTTTACTAATCATAAGTTAAAAATTAATTGGACTTTTGCTTTAATCGCATAGTTTGCGGACTATTTCTTTGTGGCAAAATGAAATGCTCTTCAAGCAATTGTGAGATACGGCTTTGCGATTCATCGGTTACTTCCGCTACTCTTAAGTTATCTGTTTTATCAATAAAATCCACAATCTGACCCCTCAGTATTTCCGACTCTGAAGTAGAAACAGAGCCACTTAAAGCCAATGCAAAATAATAAAACGGATAATTTTGTAGCAAAATGCGATAAGTACCGTATTGAATCATCTCCAAATCTTCATTATCGCGCTCAAAAGCATCTTCCACAAAAGATTTAATGGCTGTCAACATACCCGCTACAACATCCCTATTCACGGAAGGAAAAAGGGCGGCACTGCCAAACATCAAACCCGAATCGCGCTCAATCACGAATATTTCTTCCAAGATGGGCTTATCGGCTGCTGCTATGAGCATATCGGACGTTTTTACACCTAATATTCGATTTTTAATATGCCTAACAAATCCTTGACTAGAAAAAATGCCATTTATTTGAGCATCAATCCCTTCTTTCAATTGCTGCATTTGAAGATTAACAAATTTAGTTATCATTTTGCCCATAACGGGATAAACAATATCTAAAATTTGCTGCTGCGAATCTTTCAATTTTTGCTCTATCAATCGGTCAACAATTTTAGCATATTCTTTAGGGAAATTATGCTTCAAAAAATCCAAATGCTCTTCAATAATAGGATTGACCCTGCCGGATAGCAGCGACTTATTGTTCAGAATCTCTTGCAATTCTGTCAATGTGCTTCTATCTTCTTTGAGCAAAATCTCGCGGAGTTGGCTCATCAGTTGTACTTCGCTTTCCGGTTTTTGACTGACCACTTGATTTATTTATAACGGCTTATTTATCACCGTAAACTGTTGTGAATGAACGTGTTATATATTATTTTCCTTTTAGTTTTTTACTGACTTCAATGAGCATATCAGCTAAATCAGATTTGTCATTTTTACTCATATTGTGCATTTGAGTATTAATGGTTTCCACATGTTGAGCCAATAATTTTTCGAGCCTGTCGAAACGCGCATTCATGTCACGCTCAAGATTAGCCAAACGCTGACGCGTAGACGCTTCGTTCTCATTGATATGATTCGTCGTGTTGGTGAAACGCTCTTCATATTCAATTATTTTCGGACCCATGATAATTTCGCGGAGCAATGTCATATCGCCGAAAATACCCATGCCACCGTTTGCAGCAGCATTCTCACTGTTAGTTTCTTTTTCTTTCTGAGACATGTTTTTCAATTAATTGTTAATCAAATCTATAAATAGCTGATTATTATTGTTTTACAAATATAAAAATTTTAAAATTGAAATTTTTGGTTTATTGTAAAATTGAAAAGCAAAATAAACCTAAATTTAGGAAAAATTAAAGTATTACGATTTTATTTTAGATATTTAAATCTTGTTTATTCAGTTTCTTAACATA
>JAYTMW010000285.1:0-13504 GCA_043728105.1 Saprospiraceae bacterium
CAAGGCGTATATGTATTTTGATTTTATTTCTTTTATAAAAATTTAATTTTATTATTTAATTTAAATAAAAAATTTAATTTTATAAAAATGCTAAAATAAGCACTTATAAAAATAATGTTTGGATAGAAAATACACTTTCAAAGGCATAGATTTTTACTTGTTTTTTTTAGGAACAGGGTCTAAATGCTCGTGTTTTGACCACGGATGACAACGCAAAATCCGCCGCACGCCCATGAACAGGCCCCTCAGTATTCCCCATTCCATAACGGCATCTATCATATATTGTGAGCATGTTGGATTGTAGCGGCACTTGCTTGGGCCTAAAAGTGGGGAAATGAGTAGGCGATATGCCTTAACAGGCAATAGAATGGTTTGTTTGAGAATGTCATTAAAGGATGATAAAATGGACATTAGAAGTAAAGATTTAAAACAAATAACTACTCAAATCATGCCCGATAGCGACACAAAATGAAGGGTTTTCCTTGATTTCACCTTTGTCTAAATCGAACTTACGCCATGTGCCTTTTTTGTAATCATAGACAAAACCTTCTTGCACATCATAATCACTCATTAAAGTTTGCAGCTTTTCAGCGTCTTTTTTTACGCCTTGTGTATGCGTGATTTCAATTATCGCTTTTGTCAAATCCGTATCAACATCTACCAACATGACATCAGGAACGGGGCTGGTTTGCCCTTCATCTATCATGGTTTCGGGATAAGCAAACAAGCGTGTTTGGGATTGGCGATATAGGTCAGTCAAACCATAAATCAATTGGGCAATAATGGCTTGATGTTTTCTCGGTGCGTTTATGCCCATAATAATCAGATTATCATTCATCGTAAATATAAATTTTTACAAAATTAAGAGAAAAATCAGCATTATTTACAGATTCGTTTGATTTAATATTAAAATTTAAAAGGGTATCAATAAACTTTCAAAAAGAAGCCATTTCGCTCGTTTTGTTTTTATCCAAAAGAAAATAACCTTGTTTTTTAGAAGGTATATTTATCTGAACAATGTTTTTTTGGTCGCTATATGTCTCCGTTAGAATCTTATTTTCGACAAACATATTCTTTACATCCTTTACATTTTTCACTTCCAAATACACCCAAATGGCTTGTTTATCATTAGACGTTTCTTTGCCTAAAAAATCGTAAGTAATTGGTTTATTATTTAGTTTAACAAAAAAATTATTTTGTAAATATTTGATAATCAAGCTATTAGCTTCTTTTGTTTCTTTTTCTGTACCAATATACAATTTGGTTTGACCTTGTTTTTCCAAAGATTTTTCAAGGTCATCAATGAAAATGTGCATCGTTATTTGCAACGTTTTTTCCGTTGGCTTAAACGTCACATCGGTTTTTGAGATGTGGAATTGGTGCATCTCGAAAGAACACAAAAGGAGGAAACTGATAAAAAGTAATATTCTCATTGATAGTATTTTTAGACTACGAATTTGTCGAATTTGCGAATTAACGAATTTAGGATTATGGATTCGTAAATTCGCAAATTCGACAAATTCGTAGCTTTATTTTAAAAGCAAAGTTACAGCAATACCAAATGCTGCGCCTGATATAAATTGCGTCCAAGAACGCTGTTGAATTTTTAGTACATTAAACGCTAAAAAAGACGCTGCGAGTATGCACGCAACGATGGATAATTGACCGATTTCGATGCCCACATTGAAGGCAAAAAGAGGGGCAACAATATCGCTGTCAGTTCCTAATAATTCTTTGAAATAATTGGAAAAGCCTAATCCGTGAATCAAGCCGAAGACCAAGGCCAAAAGATAATTTAAGTTTAGATTTTTTGAAAAATTGGATGTATTGTCTTGATTGTCACGCTTTAATATATTATAAATAGCCGTAAAGCAAATGGTAATCGGTATCAGTTTTTCAACCAAATCATACTGAGGGGTCACAATTTTTAGAGCCGCCAAAGCCAAAGTAATGCTATGCCCAATGGTGAAAGCGGTAACTAAAATAGCGACTCTCCGCCATTCCGTCAAACGGTAGATGGCACACAAAGCTATGATGAAAACGATGTGATCATAAGCTTGTGGGTCGGCGATGTGGGATAGCCCAAGAGAAACGTAAGTTGAAAACTGTGATTGCATGATGTATTTGTAGCGGCGGTTTTAACCGCCGAATGTGTATAATATATTGATAATCAATGATTTATAAGTTCGGCGGTTGAAACCGCCGCTACATCATTTACGAAAAAAAACGCTATTCAGTTTTTAATCCAAAATCTTTTTCAAAGCCTCATTTATATTTTGTCGTTGTTGGCGGCGTTGCACCACGAGGGGTTCGACGGCCCGTTCTGCACAATCTTTAATGCCGCAACGCTCGCACGTGGTGTTCACTTCACGGCTGGTGGTGGTGTCGTCGTTGAGGAATCTGATTTTATTTCTTGAATCATTATCAATCAAAATACCAATCGTAATACTCACGTTTCGGATACCTGCGGGGCGGGCAATGGTGAGGCAAAGGTACTCGTCGGAAGTGCCAAAATAGCGACTGCGTTGGATGCCGACAAGATGCTCTACATTCAAAAGGGGCCCCTCAGTATTTTGCATCATTTTTTGTAAATCTTGAAGCAAAGTGACTGAAATCCAACGGCGACAATAGTGTTCATCCAAGCCGTTGCCGTGTGGATGATGCTTTCTATTGAGGTGTAATTCTTTGTTTATATCAATTGTATCCGTTTTTAAATTATGGACAAAACGGAGGAAAAAGAGTTTTTTTAGCCCTAAAAAACGAGGTAAAACATTGGTCATGCGTTGGAAAAGCATTTCTGGTGTGGCTTGATATTTTTGCATCAGCTTGTTTAGAAATGCGCCATCGTCCCACTTTTCCATTTTCAAAAACTGCCCAATGTCTTGTGTAAATGTCTCTCGATTCATCAATAAAGCGGCTGAAAAATAGCCCGCTTTGAAGTGATTGAGGGCTTCATCAAACGTTTTTACTCGAAGGAGAGAAGACGTATAAGCTCTTTCTTTCAAGTTTAAAGTATTGAATCCCAACTCTTTACCAAATTGAAATGCTTTTTGTAAATCATTCATGCTCGCATTGAGCAATAGTTTTTTTGTTTTTGGCACATAAACGGCTCGGATGTTTTTCAACTCTGGAAAATCTGCCAAACCATTTTCAATGATTTTATAATGATATTTTTTTTCTAACAAACCCGCTAAATATTCATGCGGCAAATGCGCTCCCGTTGGCACTTTATGTTGCTTCACAAACTGTCGGACGGCCTCTTCCAAATCTTCAAAATAATTATTGTTCATTTCGAGATAAGAGCGCAAAGCACCGAAGTAAAAATTTTCTTCCCGCAAAGCATAATTGCGGCTCAACTCAACCAACGTGGAAATGAAAGCCCCGACCCGCATGGGCGCATTGGCGATGATTTCGACGACTTTCCCTAAGTCAATACCAAACAAATCAAGTGGCAATTCATTCAAAAAATTGGACTGCAAAAGGTCTTCTACGGGCGCAAGGCTTTTGGGCATTTCCTCCGAAATGAGGTCAGCGGGCGTGGTTTGCAACACGGCGGCGATGGACTTTATTTTATCGTCTTTCGGATATTTTTTTCCTTTTTCTATTTCATTCAAATAAGAAATGGACATACCTGTTTTCTCTGCCAACTCAGCAAAAGAAAGATTATGCTCGATGCGCAACTGCCGCACTTTTAATCCGAAAATTATTTTGTTATTTTGCCCCTTTGTACTCAATTTATTTAGATGTTAGATAAAAGATTTTAGATTTTAGACGGTAAAGCCTTGATTTTAAATCTTTTATAATTTATTTTTTGTTTTAATGCAATTTGATTTTTATTTGTAAGTTTCAAAAGTAAGACTTTTTCCCTATTAAGAACCTTTTCGTTTTTTAAATCTTTACAATTAGAATATGTTTTGGAAAAAAATTAAAAAGGGGACCCCTCAGTATTTTTGGGTGCAAAACTCATTTTTACTTGTTATACAGTTTTATTTATCGTTTTAATGGTTCAGAATGACGGATAACTTTATAGAAATTTTTTTAGAAAGCTACGCAAAGGGCTTGCCTGGGCGTGATTATCAGATGCGCATGGCCGCTATTGCTCGTGAGCGCATACCCGCCCCTGCGGATGCGCCACCTTCCGCAAAAGTAGCGGCGGTGATGATTTTGCTTTTTCCGAAAGCGGGTGAGTGGCACGTGCTTTTGACCGAGCGCACGAGCGACAATGCGAATGACAAACATAGTGGGCAAATCAGTTTCCCGGGCGGTAAATTTGAGTCCACGGATGCCTCGCTTGAAGCCTGCGCCTTACGTGAGACGCACGAGGAGGTGGGTATTGCGCCCGAGCATATCAATGTGATTGGCGTGATGACACCTATATATATACCCGTGAGTAATTTTATCGTTAATCCGTTTATTGGTTTTATGAAGGAGGCCCCTCAGTATTTGAAGCAAGAAACGGAGGTGAAGTTGATTATAGAGGCCCCCCTCAGTATTTTGCGCAATCCTGAAAATCAAAAGCGTAAACAAATACACGTGAGCTTCACGATGCGCTTGGAAGATGTGCCTTATTTTGATGTCAATGGCAAGACAGTTTGGGGTGCTACGGCGATGATGTTGAGTGAGTTCTTGGAGATGGTGAGGTAATTTTTGATATTGTTCAAGATATTAGCTAATATATACTTTGAAATAAGGCGTAAACCAAAAAAGAATCTACCCAACTTAGTCATTCTATTTCCTTTACTCTGCGTTAAATTCTTTTTAAATAATCTATTATTTCTCAAAAAATTTGTCTTGATTAAAGAAAATATAAAGACTAATTTGGGTATATTATTTTTTGTTTAACGCCTAATTTTAATGTTGTCTTCTATTTTTAAAATTGTAGCCTTGTCAACAAACGGACTTTTTTTTCATTTGTTGTTCATTAATACATTAAATAAATTTATTAAATAAACGAATAAACGAAATCACTTAATAAATTTGTTTAGATTGAATTTGCGATACTTTTCAAATCGTCATGGGAGGTAATTCAGAAATCGTGTTTTTTGCTGAGTAGTCGGTAACAATAATCAACGCATAATCATATTAAATGCAAAGATAATCTATGTGGTACATTTTTTATGCCAAAAAATTGTAATATTTTTGTTTTCAATTATACATAAAAAAAATACATTCTGAAATCAATCAGAATATATTTGATAATCAATGAGTTATGTATTATTTTTTCACTAAATTGAAATGTTAAAGTTTTGAATCACCCACTCACTGTGAGGTGTTTCATCCAAGTTTGATGCACCCGCATCACTTTTTCTATCACATCCCGCACACATCCATCCCCGCCTTTGATGGGCGAAATGTAGTGACAAATGGCTTGAATTTCGACGCAAGCATCCACGGGGCAAGTCGCCAGACCCACTTTGTGCATCACTTGAAAGTCGTTCAAATCGTCGCCCATGTAAAGCACATCGGAGGGATTTATGTCATTGGCTTCACAATAACGTTGGAACACAGGCACTTTATCTTCGGCATTTGTGTAGTATTGATGCACCTTTAATTTCTTCATCCGATTGTCAATGCTGCCGCCTACTCCGCCCGTGATGATGCACACATTATAACCTTCCTCCAAAGCCCGACGAATGGCATAACCATCCTTCGCACTATAAGTACGGAGGTGTTCGCCCGTTTCCAAAACAAGCACCTTGCCGTCGGTCATTACGCCGTCCACGTCGAAAACAAAGGTTTTTACATCTCGGAAACGCTCCAACGGATTCTTCAACGTTTTGGTCGTGCCGAGGTCATACTCAACGGTTATCTCTCCACTCATGTACCCACTTAGCTTGTATTTGTTCCAAATGACTTTCGTTTGACTCCTCTCGTTTGCCTTCAAAAGTTGGGATTTCTAAAATCCACTCAATAAGCTCCGTAAAGCGTACCCGATAAATTTTAGATTCGTTAAATTCTTCGCCAAAACGCTCATATAATTTCATGGCTACGTCTTCATGGTCTTGCCACTGAATGGGCATATCGTCAAAATCTTGAAAAGGCATATTTTGAATTAAAAATTAAAAATTATGAATTAAAAATTTCGCTGGCATTTGTACCGACAAAGCCCAAAGGTAACACGCTTTTGAGAAAATTTGTTTTTAAAACTTAAAATTCTCCAAGGGTTTTAAACCCTTGGAGAATTATTACACCAAAACCTCAAAAATACTGAGGGGGCCTCTCAAAAGACATAAAACGATTCTAAAAATTTATCCACCGACGTATTAAGGCTTTTTTGTTTCACCGTCATCACCTGCAAAAGATAAAATCTATCGCCCACGAGGAAACATTTGTTCTTGATTTGAGCATTGTTATTATTGTATTGCACCCGCCAAATTTTGCCTTTGTGGGTCTGCAATTCAATGTCGTTGACGTAAGCCACTTTGCCAAAAACGCTTTTCGCCGAACCTTCCACGGTCTCGTTCAAAAACGCTTGAATCATCTCCACCGAGTCTTTTGGGAAACTGCCTTTTGGGTAATCGCAGTAATTCACCAAATAAAAAACGTTGTCGTCTTTTTTGTCTTCGGGCTTATAAATATATTGGTGGAACGTCAATTCACCCACATCGGTCTTCACTTTTTTGAGGGTTTCAGTCATTTGGTCGGCGGGCAGTAGCACTCGAAATCTGCCTTCAAGATTTTTATATTCTTTCCAAGTCGCTGCCGTGAAACTCAAAAGTGTAAACCCAAGTATTACAAATAATATTTTTTTCATTTTATAAATTACTGATTATCAATATTTTAAATTAAAAATTAACCACTGATTGTACTGATTAAGCTGATTAAACTGATTTTCAGTGATTTATTAGGCTTGCGTTGTCAAGACATCTATCATCTTGAAACCACCGATTTTAATCGGTGGATTAAGAATTACCTCGACCTACATCTATCTTCTTTTCAAAAACATCACATATATACGTGTGTAGATGTGATGTTTTTGAAAAGAACATAGATGTGCTTTGTGGGTTATTTTCACCCACCGATTAAAATCGGTGGTTTCAAGATGATAGATGTCTTGACAACGCAAGCCTAATAAATCACTCAAAATCAGTTTAATCAGTAAAATCAGTGGTTTTATCCAAATCACTAAACGCTACATTTTTCTTTTTGTGAAAAAAAATAAAAAAATATTTGACTTAGTTTAAAAAATAAACTAACTTTGCAGCATGAAAAATTTGAATCGCATTTACAACACAAACCTAAGCCTTTTGACCGACCTATATCAAATCACGATGGCTTATGGTTATTGGAAAACAGGCATCCACAATCGGGAATCTGTTTTTCATTTATTCTACCGCAAAAACCCGTTTGGCAATCCTTATGCTATTGCTTGTGGTTTGGAACACGCCGTTGAATATCTCCAAAACCTCCATTTTTCGGAAACAGATGTGGCTTACATTGGGACGTTAAAAGGCTCTGACGGTCAACCGCTTTTCAATAAAGATTTCTTAAATTTTCTTTTAGACTTCCGTTTCACCTGCGATGTGGACGCAATTACTGAGGGGTCGGTTGTTTTTCCACACGAGCCATTGGTAAGGGTAAAAGGCCCGCTTTGGCAAGCTAACTTAGTAGAAACCACACTTTTAAATATTATAAATTTCTCTACTCTGATTGCCACAAAGGCTTCGAGAGTAGCATTAGCCGCCGAAGGCGACACCATTTTAGAGTTCGGTTTGCGCCGTGCGCAAGGCATCGACGGCGGCTTGACGGCGAGTCGGGCGGCGTACATTGGCGGCTGTCACGCCACCTCAAACGTGGCTGCGGGCAGACTCTACGACATTCCCGTAAAAGGTACACATGCCCACTCGTGGGTGATGAGTTGGGACGACGAAATGACCGCTTTTGAACAAATGGCGGCGGTAATGCCCAACAATTTGACCCTTTTGGTGGATACTTTTGACACCATAGAAGGTGTTGAAAAGGCGATAAAAGTGGCGCAAAAAATGGCTAAAAAAGGTCAATCACTTCAAAGCATTCGGTTGGATAGTGGTGATTTGGCGGCGTTGAGTATTGAGGCTCGAAAAATGCTCGATGCGGCAGGTTTTAGCGAGATACAGATAGTGGCAAGCAACGATTTGGATGAATATGAAATCGTAAAGCTCAAAAAAGCGGGGGCAAAAATTGATATTTGGGGTGTCGGCACAAAACTCGTGACCGCTTATGATCAACCCGCTTTGGGTGGCGTGTATAAATTAGCGGCTCTGAAAAATGAAGCGGGCGAATGGGATTATAAAATGAAATTTTCGGAAGAAGCCATTAAAATTTCTAACCCCGGCATTTTGCAAGTGCGTAGGGTGAAAAATGCCCAAAATACTGAGGGGCCCTTTGTCGAAGATATTTTGTACAGCGAAACCGAATTTAATGCGCTACCCGAAGGCGAAGACTTGTTGAAACCCGTTTTTAGAAAAGGTCAATTGGTGATGCAAATGCTTGATATTCAATCAGTTAGAAAGCATTGTATCGAAAATAGGAAAGTTTTTGACGAAAAAGAGACAAAGGATTATAGAGTTAGTTTAGATAAAAAACTAATTTTGCGTAAAGAAGCTTTTATGGCAAAAAATAAGCATCAAGTACAAATCTTCTAAAATTACCACAAATCTAAAAACGAAAAAAAGATGTGTCATTGCGAGGAGGCACGACGAAGCAATGACACATCTTTTTTCGTTTTTAGATAGTGATATTGAATTTGAATCGAGTTAAATTCTACCGTTTCTATCTATTAAAAATATCAACTAAAAGCGATTATGTCCTATACCTACAAATATCCACGCCCTTCCCTCACCGTTGACTGTATCATCTTCGGTTTAGATGATTCAAGTCGCTTAAAAGTGTTGCTGATTCAACGAGCCAACGAACCCTTCGTGGGTGCATGGGCGTTGCCAGGCGGTTTTGTGGACGAAAATGAGACCCTCGAAGCGGCAGCTTTGCGTGAACTGAAAGAAGAAACGAGTGTTGAAAATGTGTTCATCGAACAGCTTTTTACCTTCGGCGACCCCGGGCGTGACCCTCGTGGGCGGGTGGTGACGGTGGCGTATTTTTCGCTTATCAATCTGACGCAACATAAAATTGCAGCCGACACGGATGCCCAAGATGTTAAGTGGTTTTTGTTGGATGAACTGCCCGAATTGGCTTTTGACCACAAGGTGATTTTAGACATGGCTATCAACCGTTTGAGAGGAAAAGTGCGGTATCAACCCATCGGTTTTGAGCTTTTGCCCGAAGAATTTACGCTCACACAACTCCAAAATCTCTACGAAGCGGTCTTGGGTTTGGCGAAAAATACGGGGTTGAACAAGCGTAATTTTAGAACAAAAATATTGAACATGGACATCCTAAAAGAGGGTTCAATACTGAGGGGGGTCGCTCATCGCCCCGCACAACTTTATCGTTTTGATGTGGAAAAATATAGGGAATACGTGAATAAGGGCTTTAATTTTGAAATATGAATTATTGAATTAGGATTTTTTGAATTGGGATTAAAGTATTTTTAAAGGATTTTGTAGGATTGTTCCGACCTGTGCGATTAAAAATGCTCGGTAACATCTATCATCTTGAAACCACCGATTTTAATCGGCGGGCAAGTTCAAAGCACGAAACACATCTATCTTCTTTTCAAAAACATCACATCATACACTTATAGATGTGATGTTTTTGAAAAGAAGGTAGATGGCATCATTGGATTTGCATAGCCCACCGATTAAAATCGGTGGTTTCAAGATGATAGATGTTACCGAGCATTTTTAATCGCAAAGGTTGGATTTACCCTACAAAATCCTACAAAAATACTTTAATCCTAATTCAAATCAAAAAAATACTGAGGGGCCCTTTCGCCAAATTTCAAAAGATACGCTAACAGATGCACGAGCCAAATTACCTCTTCGTTTTTTATAAAAAAAAATTATCAACTGTGGAAAATCCTACAAAATCCAATAAAAATTCTTTAATCCTAATTCAAATCAAAACCTAAACGCACATTATATGAAAGCACTCCTTTTAATAGATATTCAAAATGATTTTTGTGCGCACGGCGCATTGGAAGTCAAAGATGGTGATGCCGTTGTGCCGATAGCCAATCGGCTGATGCCACTTTTTGATGTAGTGGTGGCTACCCAAGATTGGCATCCCGCCGACCATAAATCCTTCGCTGCCAATCATTTATGGCGCAAAGTGGGGCAAGTAATTGACCTCAATGGGTTGCCCCAAATTTTGTGGCCCATGCACTGCGTTCAAAATATGATGGGCGCAATGTTTCACAGAGACCTAAATACTGAGGGGGTGCATCGCATTGTGCAAAAAGGCACGGATTCTGAAATTGACAGTTACAGTGGTTTTTTTGACAACGGCAAACGCAAGCAAACCGAAATGGATGCTTTTTTGAAATCAAAAAACGTAACGGAGGTATATGTGATGGGTTTGGCCACGGATTATTGTGTAAAATTTACGGCTTTGGATGCGGTTTCGTTGGGCTATAAAACTTTTTTGATTGAGGATGGCTGTCGTGGCGTGAATCTAAATGAGGGTGACGTGGAAAAAGCAGTTGCCGAAATGGCGGTAAGTGGGGTTGAGATTTTGAATTCTCATATCTTTTAATTTTATTAATTTAAATTAACATATTCTACTATTTGTTACGTGCATTAATTACCATAGATTTGCCGCTCAAATTTTTATTTAATTTAAACAAAAACTTTTCCTAATGAAAAAATTATTATTTGTCGTTGCTATCGCAACAATCGGTTTAACTACTTCATGTTCAAAAGAATGTTCTTCTTGTAAGGTAGTAACAACTGCGACGGTACTTGCTCCTTCTACTACTGTAAATTTCTCTACTGTCGAGTTGTGCAAAGCGGCTAAAGCGGGAGCGGACGCTTCGGGTGGTGTTCAAACGTATAGCTGTGATTAAGAAACAGTTCTAAAACAGTTTCTAAACAATGCTAAAATTGACATTATATAAAGCCAAATTGCTCTTTTTGAGTAATCTGGCTTTTTTAATTCAATTTTTTAAATGTCTTTTTTTTTGGTATTATTTTTGTATAAATATATTTAACATTACTTTTTTAATAAAATCTCTAAAAATAATTTATTATGAAAAAATTATTATTTGTAGTTGCCATCGCAACAATCGGTTTAACAACTTCTTGCTCAAAAGATTGCTCTGTTTGTACTCTTAAAGGCGGATCAGGTGTATCATCAGGTAGCGGTAAGACGGTAGAAGAATGTAAAGCATTAAAAGCTGTGGCTGACCAATCAGCAGGCAATGCAACTTATACTTGTAATTAATTTTATTTAATACAACCGTAAATAAAGCCAAACCATTGTAATGATGGTTTGGCTTTTCTTTTGCCCCAACTTATGACTTTTCTAAAAATAAAGCGTCTATAATGAAATTACAATTCTTTCGTTAACTTTACGAATCAGAATTAATAGCATGTTTTTTTGTAAACAAGCCTTTACACGGATTAAAGGATTAAGACACGGATTAAAGGGATTTTTAAAAATTAATCACCATAAATAATCCTTTTCATCCCTTTTAATCCTTTAATCCGTGTCTGACTAAGTATTTATGTTTTTTTTAGAATGAATAGAATCTTGTTTATGTATAAATTTCTTCTTGTCGGACTTTGTTGTTTTTCGGCTCAATTTCTTTTTTCTCAAAAAAATATTGACTCCATTTTTACAGAAAATTTGCGCACTGTGCAAATATCTGCCAACGGTGAATTGCCAGTGGGCGTTCCCGCTTTTAATCTGAAAGGCGGCGGCATCATGCTGACTTTTGATGATATGGAGACCGATTTTAAGAATTTCATGTACACCATTGAGCAATGCGATCGTGATTGGAAGCCTTCTAAACTCGAAAAACTCGAATACATTGATGGGTTGATGGAAGACCGTATCCAAAAATTTCAAAACTCCTCGGCGACTAATATTCCTTACATCCATTATTCTTTGGTCTTCCCCAATGAATCTATGCGAGTGACAAAATCTGGTAATTATATTTTAAAAATTTATGAAGATAACAATGAAAAAACGGTCGCTTTAACCCGTCGTTTTATTGTTTTTGAACAATTATTGGCGGCTGTTCCCGAACTACTCACTAACATCAACCCGATAAAATACAATACGCATCAAGAAATGGATATTACCATTGAAGCGAAGAATTTCAGAATCCAAAATCCCATCAATGACATCCGGCTTTTGGTGCTTCAAAATGGGCGTTGGGATTTGAAATCAAGCCTTTTATCACCCGTTTATACCCGTGGCGAAACTTTGGTTTTTGACTATCAAGATTCCATTTCTTTTCCTGCGGGCAAGGAATGGCGTTACGTGGATTTGCGCAGTACCCGTTTCCGTTCCGAGCGTGTGCAATCACTTGACAAAGGCGACGAAACGTGGGATATTACGCTCCGTGGCGACATTGATAGAGGGCGTGAACCTTACATTTTTTATCCTGATTTGAACGGTGGCTATTTTATCGAAAATAGAAATTTTGGTAGTGAACTCAATGCACTTAATTCTGATTACCTTGATGTGCATTTTACTTTGGGCAAAAAAGATGAGTTAGAAGATGAAGATATTTATCTCTTCGGCGCATTCAGTGATTGGAAAATTGATGAGCGTTTCAAGATGAATTATAGTCTTCAACAACGTGCATACGAGGGAGATTTGAGACTAAAACAAGGCTTTTACAACTATCGTTATGTGACTGTAATAAAAGGTGGTGGAAAGACTTTTGATGAAGCAATCTTGGAAGGCAATTGGTTTGAGACTGAAAATGAATATACTGGTTTGATTTACTATCGTCCTTTTGGCGCACGCTATGACAGGATTATTGGTTTGAGTAAGTTTAAATCTTTGAGAAGATAAATTTTGAAAGGTTAAGGAAAAGCACTGTTTCGCTCAATATAAATTATTCTTTAAGGCTTTATACTGAATTGATTTTTAACTTTTTTCGGTTTATTAAAAATTAATAAGTAACGAGTAATAATAAGTGAATATCGAATAAAAAACACGAAATATAGAACATCGAAGTAGCTGATAATCAATGAGTTATGAGGTTTCTAACAAGCGTTTATTTTCGTTCAACTACTTAACTCTACTTTGGCACTTTGCAAATTAAAATATTTACTCACTGTTTTGCCTTCGGCAAAAGGCGTGCCTGAGGAGATTTTTTCGGATTGATTTTATTTTCAGAAAGAAAAATTGAAAATTTTTCTTTCTGAAAATAAAATCAATCCATTTAGTCTTTTTTTCCCATTTAGAGTGCCAAAGTAGAGTTAATTGGTAGAAATCTTAAACTAAAAAACACCGACGGGTCGTCCACTAAATTAATTTCAGAAACCCGTCGATGTTTTATTTTTTGAAACCCTACATAATATTTACTCACTGTTTTTGCTGCGCAAAAAGGCGTACAAAACAGAAATTTCTACGGATTGAAGCTATTTTTGCGCAGCAAAAACGAGGCGTGAAC